>WTKI01000126.1:4547-6742 GCA_011524425.1 Altererythrobacter sp.
GTGTGCGTGGTCGAAAAGACATAACCCGGTGCACCAATTCCGAGCGCTTCGATTTGAGCGGCAAGCGGCTGAGAATGATCCAGCACATGATGCGCACCAAGATCGCGCACCCATTGCTTCGTTTCATCGCGCGAAGCGGTAGCGATCACTTGCACATCCGTCTTCGCACGCAGCAATTGAATTGCGATGGAGCCTACGCCGCCCGCGCCCCCAATGATCAGCACAGCTGGCGCTGCGCCGGGAACCGGATCGTCAACCCGCAGCCGATCGAACAGCATTTCATAGGCTGTCAGTGTCGTCAAAGGCAGCGCAGCAGCAGCAGTTGCGCTGATTGAATTTGGCGCACGTCCGACAATACGCTCGTCCACCAAGTGAAATTCGCAATTGGTGCCGGGACGGTTGATCGCACCCGCATACCAAACCGTGTCGCCCGGACTCAAGCGTGTTGCATTGTCGCCTGCTTCGACAACTTCGCCAACAGCGTCCCAGCCGAGGATAGCTGGCTCATCTCCTGCCGGAGGGCGGTTCGTGCGGATCTTGCAATCGACCGGATTGACGGACACAGCCTGCACCTTGACGAGCAGATCGTGGCCTGTCGCCTTGGGTCGCTCTGCCTCAAATGCAATCAACGCATCTTCGCGATCAATCGAACCTGCCTCGCGATAGCCAATGGCCTTCATAACGATTCCCCTCAAGGTTTGCCTGAACCGGCATCTGCCTGTCTCTAACGCATGAGGTCAGGAGTAGGTTGCAGGGAATCAATTTGATCGCAGATTAGCCATTCAACTTATGAAGACACTGTCTAGGTCACTTCGATCGAGGGAATAATGGCGTGCGAGAACCGCGTTGACCACGCTTGCAAAATCCACTGTAGGCCTCAAATCGCGCCCTTCGAACAAGGCGCTTTCAGACAGGCCAGGCCAATCAGCTTGAACCAGAGGGCCAGGGCCGAGAGTTCCGCCTAAAAGCAACATCGAAGAAGCAGTCCCGTGATCGGTACCTTGCGTACCATTCACTGCAACAGTTCGTCCGAATTCAGTCGCAACAATGACCAGTGTGTTTTCCCATGCTGCCCCTAGCCCATTTCGCAGGCCCAGCAGCAATTGGTCCAGTCCGCGCAACTGCGCATTCAGGCGTCCACGCTGATTGGAATGGGTATCCCACCCGCCGGTCTCGATCATCATAAGGCGGGCACCGTCTTCGGACGCCATCAAGCGCGCTGCTAGTTCGCCCAATTGTCCGCCATTGCGGCCATTGTTGCCAGCCAGATCGCCAGCGAGGTCCTTGGTCTTCATCGCTTCAGACCACAAGGGCGCAAGCTGAGCATCTTCACTGTAAAGCGCGGACAGGCGCAGCAAAAGGTCTTCGCTGGCATCCGGAACGCGATTAGGGACAAATGTGGCGACCGGCTGCGGCCCGCGCATTGCCAGCGGCACCGAGGGGGCGATCGCCAAGGCCGTACCGTGTTGATCGGGCAGAGCATTGCGCAATCTTCCGATCCACCCGGTTGGCTCTGCGTATGGCCGCGCCCCGCCACTTTCCAGAATGTTCTGGCCGTCAAAGTGTGAACGGTCACGATAATTTGTAGCGACCGCATGGATGGCTCTTGCTTGACCTTGATCGAACAGCTTGCGGGTCTCCGCCAGCGCGGGATGCAAACCGAACATCTCGTCAATCGGCAGCATGCCCTCATCCATGATAGCGCTGCGATGACGGGCGAGATCCAGGTCTCCAAGCGGCGGAACCATCGCAAGACCATCTGCTGCACCGCGTTGGATTATGAACACCAGACGCTGCTCTGTTGGCGCTGTCGCAAAAGCCAAATTCGGGAATGCTGTTACAGCACCTGCAAGGCCTGCGCCTTTAAGCAAATGGCGGCGATTAAGAGAAATAGTCATCGGATCACCTCCGCAAGAATTCAGGGCTGGAAAAGAACAGCGCCATGCCCGTCGAAGGCTGCTCTGCACGGGCGATCGCAAGCTTGGTCGCATCGCTCAGACCATCGGGCATGCTGGTTTGCGAGACTGTTCGCGGATCCATGGAATTGCCCATTCGCGTAGCGACCTGTTGTGCCACCTCTGCTCGCATCATCAGCGCACCGGGGCCCGCCCAAGTCTCTACTGTATCGCCCCAGCCTGCAGGGCTTCCCGGCATCCAGATGCCTTGCCCCAGCTGGAGAAAAACCGGCACCAGGC
>WTKI01000169.1 GCA_011524425.1 Altererythrobacter sp.
GAGCGTACCCGTGAAGGGAACGATCTCTATCACGAATTCCTCGACGCGAAGGTTATCGCGAAAGACGAAAACGGCGTTGCAACCAGCGACGGTTCCAAAGTGGCGCTGGTGTTCGGCCAGATGAACGAGCCTCCGGGTGCGCGTGCCCGTGTGGCACTTTCAGGTCTGACCATGGCGGAATATTTCCGCGATCAGGAAGGCCAGGACGTGTTGTTCTTCGTCGACAACATCTTCCGCTTTACCCAAGCCGGTTCGGAAGTGTCCGCCCTGCTTGGCCGTATTCCGTCAGCTGTGGGCTATCAGCCGACGCTTTCGACGGACATGGGTAACCTGCAAGAGCGTATTACCTCGACCACGAAGGGCTCGATTACTTCGGTTCAGGCGATTTACGTACCTGCCGATGACTTGACCGACCCTGCCCCTGCAACCTCGTTCGCTCACTTGGACGCGACGACCACACTGTCACGCGCCATCTCAGAGCTCGGCATTTATCCAGCGGTTGACCCGCTAGATTCCACCAGCCGCGTTCTGGAGCCGGGTGTTGTCGGGCAAGAGCACTATGAGACCGCTCGCCGCGTTCAGGAAACGCTGCAGAAGTACAAGTCTCTGCAAGACATCATCGCCATTCTCGGCATGGACGAGCTTTCCGAGGAAGATAAGCTGACCGTTGCGCGTGCGCGTAAGATCCAGCGCTTCCTCAGCCAGCCGTTCCACGTGGCTGAAGTCTTCACTAACATCCCAGGCCTGTTCGTGCAGCTGGAAGACACTGTGAAGTCGTTCAAGGCAGTGGTCGACGGCGAGTATGACCACTTGCCAGAAGCAGCCTTCTACATGGTTGGCGGCATCGACATGGCGGTCGAGAAAGCCAAGAAGCTGGCTGAAGACGCCTAAGGCACGCGAAGGAAAAGGCCGATGCCACTCCACTTTGAACTCGTAACGCCCGCAAAGCTCGTGCGCAGCGAAGACGTCCATATGGTCGTCGTTCCAGGCACGGAAGGCGAATTCGGCGTGCTGGAAGGCCACGCGCCTTTCATGTCCACCATTCGCGATGGCGCGGTGCAGGTCTACAAAACCGAAGGCGCAGAGCCGGAAAGCATTGAAGTGCGCGGCGGCTTTGCTGAAGTGGGCGATGCTGGGCTGACAGTGCTCGCGGAGCATGTCGAAGGCTAGGCCTCTCGCGCCAAACAAACACATAAAGGGCGGCTCGGAAACGGGCCGCCTTTTTTGTTGGGGCATTGAAGCATCAGCGATGCCCATCACGATTCTTCTCAAAAAACTGCCGAATTCGCTTCACATTCCGGCGCAAATCCCCATCTTGAAACGATCGACGCATCCTTATGGAGAGGTCTCTTGAAACACGTTTCAACACTGGCTCTTGCGGCAGCCCTGACAATGACCGCAGCGACCGGCGCATCTGCCGATGATCACCTGGAAGAGAAGACAACAGAAATGACAGATGACGGCGTGCCCGGCCCCGACCAAGATCCCTATATCTGGCTGGAAGAAGCCCGCAGCGATGAAGCGCTGGCATGGGTCGAAGCGGAAAACGCATTGACGCTGGCGCATATGGAAGCCGACCCGCGCTTCGAGCAATTGAAGAACGAAGCGCTCGCGATCCTCGATAGCGAAGATCGCGTCCCTTATGTGAGCTTCCGTCCGGACGGGCTCTACAATTTCTGGCAGGACAAAGACAATCCGCGCGGGATCGTGCGCCGCACCACACTGGAAAGCTATCAGACAGATGATCCTGAATGGGAGCTGGTTCTAGACGTCGACAAGCTTGCTGAAGAGGAAGGACGCGAGTGGGTCTATAAGGGCTCGACCTGTCTGCCCCCTGCCCTCAACAAATGCATGATTGCTCTGTCCGATGGCGGCAAGGATGCGACTATTCTGCGCGAATTCGACACATCGACAAAGCAGTTTGTCGAAGGCGGATTTGAACTTCCTGAAAGCCAAGGCGGTATTCAGTGGGTCGATGAAGACACATTGCTGGTAACACGCAATTTCAGCGAAGAATTGCAGACCGAGAGCGAGTACCCTTTCACAACCCGTATCTGGAGACGGGACCAAAGCATTGATGATGCACCGGAAATCTTCAGAGGAGACAAGAAAGACGTCTATTCAGGTGCAAGCCTGCTGCGCGACAATAAAGCCGTCATCCACGGCATGTTCGCGTCGCGCGCGGTCAGCTTCCACGAGACGGAATATTACGTCTCTATCAATGATGACTGGGTCAGGCTGGACATTCCGTTGAAGGCATCGCCCTATGGCCTGATTGACGGGCATGTCCTGATCTCCACCGATGTCGAATGGGAAACACCGGGAGAGACTTTCCCCGCCGACAGCCTGATTGCGATGAATCTGGAAGAATTCAAAGCCGATCCCAATGGCGCGAAGAAAACGCTCGTTTGGGCACCGGCCGAGCGGCAGACCAAGCGCGGCGCAGCCACGACCGGCAATTCCCTGTTTGTAAGCATGCTCGACAATGTGGTTGGCCGGATCGTGAAGTTCGACTTTGCCGACGGCGAAT
Organism: Altererythrobacter sp.; assembly: GCA_011524425.1. Taxonomy (GTDB): domain Bacteria; phylum Pseudomonadota; class Alphaproteobacteria; order Sphingomonadales; family Sphingomonadaceae; genus Erythrobacter. The sequence continues at coordinate 2,531 of WTKI01000169.1, forward strand.
GGCAGCAAAGCACTGTAAATCTGCCAGACAATGCGACGCTCGGCATTGCGACCGCGTCTGATGAATCCGATCAGATCATGTTTACCGCGACCGATTTCCTTAATCCGACGACGCTGTTCTATTCGGACGGGAGTGGCGATCCGCAACCGATCAAGCAGGAAGTCAGCCGGTTTGCAAAAGACGGCATGAGCGTCGAGCAGTTTGAAGCGACCAGTGCAGACGGGACAAAAATCCCGTATTTCATCGTGAAGCCGGAAGGCATGGAGTTGGATGGCACGACGCCAACGCTGATGACCGGCTATGGCGGCTTTCAGGTCCCGCGCCTTCCCAGCTATATGGGTGTGACAGGCAAGCTATGGCTTGAAAAAGGCAATGCCTTTGTGCTCGCCAATATGCGCGGCGGCGGCGAGTTCGGGCCGATGTGGCACCAGACTGCTATCCGCGAAAACAAGCAGCGCACCTGGGACGATTTTATCGCTGTAGGTGAAGATCTGGTTGAGCGCGGTTTTACCTCGCCAGAGCATCTGGGCATAATGGGCGGTAGCCAGGGCGGATTGCTGGTTGGCACAGCCTTTACGCAGCGGCCTGACCTGTTTGGTGCAGCGATCGTGCAGATCCCGTTGTTCGACATGCTGCGCTATCACTTGATCGGAAGAGGCGCGTCATGGATCGGCGAATATGGCGACCCACGCATCCCGGAGCAGCGCGAGTGGATCGAAGGCTACTCGCCCTATCAGAAGATCGTAGAAGGCGTGGATTACCCGACCCCGTTCTTGTGGGCTTCAACCGCGGATGATCGCACCCACCCTGCCCATGCAAGGAAAGGTGCGGCCAAGTTGAAAGAGCTGGGACAACCCTATTTCTACTTTGAAGACATGACCGGCGGGCACTCTGGAGGCGTCGACAACGAGCAGCGCGCTAAGCTGCAGGCGCTGCAATATGTCTACCTCTACCAGCGATTGGTTGGAACGCCGGATGGAGGGGATTCGTCTGAGTAGTCCGCCGAGTAAACCTCTATCAATTAACGATTAATTGGGGCGGCCTCATACAGGTCGCCTCACTTTTTTGGCGAGACTTCCATTCATCGCAAGGCCAGCACAAGTCGGATGTTTAACTCCAAATTAGGGATCAATTGAAAGTCGGAATTAACTTTCGAAAGCCCAATTTTCTCACGACGGGGGACCACAAGCGTGACGAAAATCAGGAGTTCAACATGGCGTACCCGCGCAATTCGACAGTATCTGAAGCAATTAAAAAAGCAGCCCTTCCCAAGTCGCATGACATCCATTGGTCCAAGGCTCGCAAAGCTGAAGTTGTGCACGCTGTGCGTGACAAGCTGATCAGCTTTGACGAAGCGCGCTGGCGCTATCTACTCAGCCAGAGCGAATATCAAAGCTGGGAACAGGAAGTTGACAAGTCGGGCAGCCAGCCATCCCGTGCGCATGACAAGCGTCGGAGTTTGGAAGAAGCCTAAAAGGTTCATTGCACATGATCCCCGGAAGTGAGCTTGTTCAGTCGCTCGCAACGGGGATCAGCACTTCATTGCGCCGCATGGGACCGGGGACCATCGGGGCATCGTAGAATGCAAATTCTGCGTGCCCAGATGGCACAAGATCATTCTCAGCCATCCATTCGCGCAGTAGCAGCTCCATTGCGATCAGATCGCGCTGGCCGCCATACCCGTTAAAGGCGATGCTAGCCATGCGACGCGCAGGAACTTGGGTAAGTGTGATATCCGCAGGCGGCTCTGGCAGAACTTCAAGAGTGTATTTTGATGGCATTACAAATCGAGTTCGCCATCTCTCGCCTTGCTCAGAATTCTGCAGGACAGGAGAAGTCATCGCGATTTTCTCGCTTTGACGCTGGTGAAGAACCGGCGAAGTCATAGCAATCTTCTCGGCCTCTGCTCCCGGTCTGTCTTCTGCAAAAATATACGCTGCCAGTCGCCGGAAGCCTGAGCTCAGAGCTCGGCGCTGATCACCCGTATGAGTTACCTCGGCAACGATCATGGGCGCGTAATCGCGCAATTCAAACGCCTCGTCTGTGACAAGCGTCTCGTAAGCTGGCTTCTCAATGCTGCGATACTGAGCCAAGGCCGCAGCGCCACCTAAAGCAGCAATGCAGAGCGCAATTGCCATCCATTTCCCAAGCAGCATTACGGTCTCTCCTCGATCTCTTAATAGAAGAGCCGTTTCGCTGCTGTTAGGTTCCCAAATGTTTAGCGCAACGTGTTTGTTCAGCGCGTAGGCGCATGAAAATCAGGCGGCTTTCCCTGCACCCATTCGACAAAGCCGCGCAATGTCTCATTCTTTAGCAGCCGATCCCGGTCCGTTCCTATCCGAGCGAGCTCTGCATTGGTGAAGTTCTTGTGGATCGCACGATGGCAAATCGGATGGACAGGAACCGTCTCTCGCCCCTTCTTGGACTTTGGTACCATGTGATGCCATTGCTTGCGCGTTTCGAACGCGCGCCCACACAGCCAACACGAATCCTCTGCGGATTGATCCTCGCGCGCAATTGACAAGTCTTCCTTCGCCTCTCTTTGTGGTTTTTTAGGCTTCATACGCCAAAGCCAGCGGCTTGGGGGGGCTAGCGCAGATGTACAAGGCTGACGAGGAAAATGGCGCGCCAAACATGGCAGGTCGTATCCTCATCGTCGCGGCCGTGCTTGTCGCGGTGATTGCAACCCGCGCCTTGTGGTGGGGCAATCCGGCGGCAACAACTGACGAACAGCTTTACGCGTTGATCGGCAGTGCGTTGGCCGAAGGCTCGCTTCCTTATACCGAGCTATGGGATCGCAAGCCCTTTGGCCTGTTCGCGATTTTTGCAGCAGGCGATTGGATCGCGGCCGGACCTTACGGATTTCAACTGCTCGCCGGGGTCTTCACAGCACTTGGCGCCTGGTTGACGTATTTGCTGGCTCGCAAGCAAGTCGACTGGTTAACCGCGACTGCAGCCGCCGTGCTCTATGTCGTTCTCATTTCGCTTTATGGCGGATATTCCGGACAGAGCGAAGTCTTCCATGCGCCCATGATGGTAGCGATGGCATGGCTGGTACTGGACGGTTCAGCTAGCCATTACAGCCGCCGCACACTTGCAGCCATGCTGATCGGAGGGCTTGCGCTGCAAGTCAAATACACAGTGCTGCCGCAATGTCTGTTCTTCGGGTTCATAGCCTTGTGGCAACTCTACAAGCACGGATTTGCTTGGCCCAGAATCATTGCCATGGCGGTCGGCTTCGCAATCCTCGGTCTGCTGCCGACAGCGCTTGTGGGCCTAATATATTGGCACGCGGGAGCATTCGATGTCTGGTGGTTCGCAAACTTTGAGAGCTTCTTTGAACGAAGCGGTGCTGGACGATTCCTGCCAAATGTGACCACAGGATTGCTTCCGTTGGCAGGGCTTGGAATTGCGGGCCTGTATCTGGCATTTCGAGGTAAACCTCTGCGCGATCCCCTGTTATACACACTATCGCTCGGATGGGCCGCAGCGGCTTTTGCAAGCGCTTTCCTGCCCGGCACTGTCTACCTTTATTATTTTGGCGCGATCGTTGCGCCGATGATCCTTGTGGCCTTGCCTTTGCTTGATCGCAAAGGTCCAGCCAAAGCGGTGCCGCTTGTCTTTATTGTTGCAGCGAGCATCTGGCTGCTTGGGCCTGTTGCTGATTGGAAAACGTCAAGGGAAGAAGCCGCTTCGCTTAAAGCTCTGGCGCAAGACATTGACCCTCTGGTCGATCAGGAAGGCAACTGCCTTTGGGTGCATGACGGCCCTACCGCATTGTATTCCATGACAGACAGCTGCCTGCCGACCCGCTTCATTTATCCCGACCATTTGAACAATGCCCTGGAAACCGATGCTGCTCTTGGCATTTCGCAATTGGCGGAAGCGCAGCGCATACTCGGTGGCCTGCCGCCGGTAATTGTTGTTTCACCCCGGCCGTTTACACGCCAGAATGACGACGTTCTGTACGCACTGCGGGATACGCTTGAACAGCATTATGAAGAGCTTGGCAAAGCGCGCAGCGGTTACCGCACCATCATCGCTTTCAGACGGCGTCCGCAAAATCAGGAAGGCGGATAGCATTTAAGCCTCTTTTTTGGCTTTGGCGGCGGCCTTCTTCTTTTTCATGGTGTCGTGAAAGCGGTCGGCCCAGCCCGGTTTGACCAATTGTTCAGCCCGCACCATGCGCAATTCGCCATCA
>WTKI01000200.1 GCA_011524425.1 Altererythrobacter sp.
GCCATAGGTCCGGTCAGGGTGACGATAGGGCGCAAGACGAAGCGTGCCAGAACGGCAATCGGGTATCGCGGTGGAGAGGAAGAAGAACTGTCGCTGCGTTTCGTCAGCAGGCGCGCTGACGGGAACATCGGCGCAACCTTCCACAAGGGGTGCAGGGTCCGGCGGCTGTAAGGCGCATCCAGACAGCAGAATTGCGGGTGAGGCGATTAAGAGGAGTTTACGCGGCATCAGAGCCGCTCACTTGCCCCGAGTATTATGAACGCGAGTTGGACAGTCAGCATTACAATCGTCGCGATCTTCCAACCATTTGAAGCATTCTTCATCCCGCGTTCCCATGTCCATTTGCCAATCGCTCCGGTGGCAAGCGCACTTAAGCCAATGGTGAACGCGCCATTCTTACTGATCAGCACCATAAAGATTGCAAACAGCACAACCATCTGCAGTAGGAAAGCGCCTGCAAACCATGCGATGGGAACCGGCCGGTAACTCGCGTCGGGAATATGCCAGTCAGGCAAAGCGCTATCGGGCCGCGAAATCCGGCGATCGCCAGCCATTACATCGCCGTCATCGTCTTCCTGAGGCTCAGGCATCAATCAGATCGCGATCCACATCGCTCGCATGGTTCTGGATGAAGTTGAAGCGATGTTCAGGATTGCGGCCCATCAACTCATCGACCAGCCGTTTTACAGCCGCGCGATCTTCAAATTCCTGCGGCAAAGTAATGCGGATAAGGCTGCGCGTGTCGGGGTTCATGGTCGTTTCGCGCAGCTGTTGCGGGTTCATCTCGCCCAGGCCTTTGAACCGTGCGACTTCCACTTTCTTGCCTTTGAAGACGCTCTCTTCAAGCTCGGCCCGATGCGCATCATCACGCGCATAGCGGCTCTCTTTGCCTGCGGTGAGTTTATAGAGCGGCGGCTGCGCTAAATAGAGATGCCCTTGGCGCACAATCTCAGCCATTTCCTGAAAGAAGAATGTCATCAACAGCGTGGCAATATGAGCGCCATCGACATCGGCGTCGGTCATGATGATGATGCGGTCATAGCGCAGATTTTCCGGATCGCAGTCCTTGCGCGTCCCGCAACCCATAGCGAGCGTGAGGTCAGCAATTTCCGAGTTTGCCCGGATCTTGTCCGCACTTGCTGAGGCCACATTGAGAATTTTCCCGCGGATCGGAAGGATCGCTTGTGTCTTGCGATTGCGGGCCTGTTTTGCGCTGCCACCAGCTGAATCGCCTTCAACAATGAACAGTTCGGTCTCACCATCGCCTTCGCCTGAACAATCGGTCAGCTTGCCCGGCAATCGCAGCTTCTTCGCATTGGTTGCGCTCTTGCGTTTGATCTCGCGCTCTTGCTTGCGCTTCAAACGCTCTTCCATGCGCTCCATCACTTGACCAAGCAGCGCCTTGCCGCGCTCCATATTGTCAGTCAGGAAGAGATCGAAGGAATCGCGCACTGCATTTTCAACCAGACGGGAGGCTTCCGGCGACGTCAGCCGGTCTTTGGTCTGCGACTGGAATTGCGGATCGCGGATGAAGACTGACAGCATTACCTCACCGCCGGTCATCACATCGTCCGCCGTGATGTCTTTTGCCTTCTTCGTTTGCGTTAGCTCGCCAAATGCGCGCAGTCCCTTTGTGAGCGCAGCGCGAAGGCCTTGCTCATGCGTTCCGCCATCAGGCGTTGGCACGGTGTTACAATACCAGCTGGTTGATCCATCGGAATAAAGCGGCCATGCGACTGCCCATTCGACCCGACCCTTTTCCTCGGGAAAGTCAGCGCGTCCGGTAAAGGGTTGTGCGGTGACACATTCGCGCGCGCCGATCTGTTCAGCAAGATGGTCAGCCAGCCCGCCGGGGAATTTGAATACGGCCTCTGCCGGGACATCTTCGCTTGCCAAACTGTCAGCGCATTTCCAGCGGATTTCAACACCTGCGAACAGGTAGGCTTTGGAGCGTGCGAGTTTGAACAGACGATGCGGTTTGAACTGGCGGTCGCCGAAGATTTCATCGTCCGGTGTGAAAGTAACGGTTGTACCTCGGCGATTGGGGGTAGGGCCGAGCTCTTCCAGCTTGCCGAGCGTCTGCCCTTTGCCAAACTCCTGCGCATAAAGCTGCCTGTCACGCGCTACCTCGACACGGGTATGGCTGGAAAGCGCGTTGACCACCGACACGCCAACCCCGTGCAGACCGCCCGAAGTCGCATAAGCCTTGCCAGAAAACTTGCCGCCAGAATGCAGCGTTGAAAGGATCACTTCCAGCGTTGATTTGCCGGGGAATTTGGGGTGTTCGTCAACCGGAATACCGCGGCCATTATCGCTGATGGACAGCCGGTTGCCTTCCTCCAAGCGCACTTCAATGCGGCTTGCGTGGCCAGCGACCGCTTCGTCCATCGCATTGTCGAGCACTTCAGCGGCCAGATGGTGCAGTGCGCGGTCGTCGGTCCCGCCGATATACATGCCCGGGCGTCTCCGGACGGGCTCAAGGCCTTCCAGTACTTCAATCGAGGAAGAATCGTAATCGCCGCTAGAGGTGGGCGTGCCATCAAACAGATCGTCGGACATAGGCGTTCAATATCGTCCTATGGCGAGCGCTTACAAGGCGGGGATTGCACTATCCCCATCTGTGTTCCTTTTTTAGCGCTGCAGCTTGGGGTTCTAGTCTTCAAAGCGCGTTGGCGCGTTATCGATTACAACTACCCCACTGCTGCGCACTTGCCTGACTTCCATCGCACGCTCGACAACACCGTTGCTGCGGAACCGGAACGGGCCATCAAGACCAAGGAAGCCTCCGGAATCGGTCAATTGCGAGGTCGGAAAATTGCGTCCAACTCGCCAGTCCTGCGCAATCCTTAGAGTTAGCAGCACGGCGTCATAGCCCAATGTGCTGATCCGATAAGGGTTGCTTCCAAAACGGCCGGTATAGCTATCTGAGAAGCGCTTGTACCGGGCATCGGAAACCGCAGAGAACATGGCCCCGTCCATGGAATTCGACAGGTTCAGCGCGCCAACACCGCTCCACAATTCCGTACCGATAAGGCGCAAGTCAGCAATGTTGCCTTCCTCGTCGGGCTCTCCGCGTAAAGCCAATCCTGCCTGTATCGAGAGGCGCGCACCATCTGCAATCAGAACTGTGTCGTAGCCGCCGGTATCCGCGAGCCGCCTAGCTGCAAACCCGATTGTGGTGTTGCCGCGCTGGTATCGCTGCGTAGCAACCAGATTGCCGCCATAGGAACGCAATGCATTTTCCAGAGCGCTTCCGGCCCTGTCTCCGTAGTTGCCGTTTGGCAAAAGCGCAGCAAAGCGTGTCGCGCCTTGCTTGCGGGCGTAGGCAACCGAACGATCTACAGATTGCTCCGGGATATGGCCCATGATGAAAGCGCCTGTGGCGGCGACGCTTGTATCGTTGGAAAAAGAGATCAACGGCACATCAGCCTCGCGCGCTTCTGCCAGAACATCGCGGACATTTTCTGCCAGTAACGGGCCGAGGATCAGCTTGTTGCCATCATTCACCGCCTTGCGCGCAGCATCGCGCGCACCGCGCGAAGTATCATAAGTTGTAATCCGCAGGTTATCCGCGCTTGTGTCCAGCAATGCCATCGTGGTCGCATTGGCAATGGACTGGCCAACATTCGCATTGCTGCCTGACAGCGGCACCAGCAAAGCGATCCGGTGCCGGGTTTCGTCTGTCGGAAGCGTATCAGCGCTTGGCGCATCGGCCGGGTCTTCAATAGGCCCTGTCACGTCAGGTCCGGTCTTTGGCACCACCTGGCAGCCCGCCAGCAGAACAGCCACGCCTGCCACAACCCAACCACGACTATTGAAAAGAAAGCGCTTCATACTTGCCGACCCTATCTCACTCGACCAATAGTGCCACGTGTGAGCAGCACCTCTCCTGAACCCGCCAAGGGCGAGTCCCTTCTTACTGGCCTCTATATCGTGGCCACTCCGATTGGCAATCTCAGCGATATAACGCTCCGTGCAATAGATGTGCTGAGCCAATGCGACAGGATAGCGTGCGAAGATACGCGCGTAACGGGCAAGCTTCTCAAGCATTTAGGGATTTCCAAGCCGCTCCAGCGCTATGACGATCATGCCAGTGACAGCGTAAGGGACCGCTTGATTGAGCAAATGGGGCATGAGGCGATCGCTTTAGTCAGCGATGCTGGGACGCCGCTTGTCTCAGACCCGGGATTTGATCTTGTCCGAAGGGCTCGCGCAGCAGGCATAGCGGTGACCGCTATCCCCGGCGCGTGTGCCGCGATTGCAGGGCTGACTGTGTCAGGTTTGCCCAGTGACCGCTTTCTTTTCGCAGGTTTCTTGCCAGTGAAGGAGAAAGCACGAGGCGAGATGCTGGCCGAACTTGCGGCTGTCCGGGCGGCGCTGATCTTCTACGAAAGTGGGCCAAGGCTTGTGAAGTCGCTTAAGGCAATCGGAGAAGTCCTGCCCGGACGCGATGTGGCGGTCGCGCGCGAGTTGACCAAGCTGCACGAGGAATGCCGCACAGGCAGCGCACAAGACCTTGCAGAGCATTACACCGCGCACCCGCCCAAAGGCGAAATTGTGCTGCTGGTTGGTCCTCCACAAGCCGTGCAGGCAAGCCCACAGGATGCTGACGATATGCTGCGCGATGCGCTGGCAAGTATGAAAACATCGCAAGCAGCCGCCCATGTTGCGAAAGCGACGGGTCTTGATCGCAAAGCGCTGTATAACAGAGCAATGGAATTGAAATCCCAGTGAAGAGGCAGCGCGCTGAAAGGCGAGGGCGGCAAGGTGAAGACCGCGCAGCGGCCTGGCTTACGCTCAAAGGCTGGCGCATCCTTGCACGCCGTGTGAAAACACCACGTGGAGAGATTGATCTTGTCGCCAAACGCGCGGGCACTGTTGCTTTTGTCGAAGTCAAATGGCGGGCAAAGCAAGCGGATCTCGACACAGCTATCGACGAATACCGCTTGGCACGTGTCGCTGCAGCGGTGGAAACCGTCGCACATGAATATGCGAGAGGAGGCGAAGATATCCGCATCGACGTAATCCTGCTTGCACCCGCGACGCTCCCGCGCCACATCGTCAACGCTTGGATGCCTTAAAGGAAGAATTATGAGCCTGCGCGTAGCCGTCCAGATGGACCCGATTGAAACCGTCAACATCAAGGGCGACAGCTCATTCGCTTTGATGGAGGCAGCCCAAGCGCGCGGGCATGAAATCTTCGAGTATCATGTCGAAAGCCTGACGCTGGATGCAGAAGACCGGCTTTATGCAGAGTGCTATCCGGTGACAGTGCAGCGGGTTGAAGGCGACCACTTTACCAAGGGAGCAGCGCAAAGGCTTGATCTGGGCAAAGATATCGATGTTATCCTTATGCGGCAGGACCCGCCTTTCCACATGGGCTATATCACCGCGACGCACATGCTTGAGCGGATTGCGGACGAGACCTTGGTGGTCAACGATCCCGTCAGTGTGCGCAATGCGCCAGAGAAGGTGATGGTCTTGAACTATCGCCAGTTCATGCCGCCAACGCTGGTAACGCGCAGCGTGGAGGAGGTACGGCGCTTCATGGCGGAACACGGCGCGGTCGTGGTCAAACCCATTCACGGCAATGGCGGCAAAGCAATCTTCCGAGTACCCGCCGATGGCGATAATTTGTCCGCGCTGTTTGAAGTGTTCAACCAGACCTGGCCAGAGCCTCATATGGTCCAGCCGTTCCTTCCCGAAGTGGCAGAGGGCGATAAGCGGATCGTGCTGGTCGATGGCGAGGTTGCGGGCGCGATCAACCGCAAGCCGGGCGAGGGCGAGTTTCGCTCAAACCTCGCTATGGGGGGCAGCGCGGAAAAAACCGAGCTGACGGAGCGTGAGCAAGAGATTTGCGAAGCGATGGGACCGGAGCTGAAGCGGCTAGGTCTAACCTTTGTCGGCATCGACGTAATCGGCGGGAAGTACCTGACGGAGATCAACGTGACGTCTCCGACGGGGATCGTCGCGATCGACGCATTTAACGGGACCGACACTGCCGGAATGATCTGGGACGCGATTGAGGGGCGGTTGGGTTGATTTTATACACTAGTCCCTGATCGATATTCATCTCACATCCGGCATTGCACCGTCGCTGTCCAATTCGAACTAAAGCTGCTCGACGATTGACGCGAACCTGTCGGCCGCGAAGACATTCTCCCCGGCGTACCGCCGCGAACCTGGCATGCACTACGTGCGCCATTCTCAGCATTGCGCCGCGCCGCTGCTGATGCGGCCGTTTCACTCGCGGCTGATGCGTATCCGGTGCGGGTGATGGCTTCAATATTGGAGGTGGGAGCGGAGGCAGAAGACGCTGAGCGAGTGGGGCTCGACCGCCCGAACTTCATCAGTTGGTTCTTGAACACGAGTTGATTCCAACTGTCCATCAATGGCGCCACCCGTTGCAGGCGCCCGACGTCATATTGTCCCAGCCCGTAGTCACCACTCGAACCCTTTTGGTTTGACTGCTTCTTCATATAGTTTTCAAGGCCTCGAGCCAGATCGCGGTCCGAAACATAAGGGCTGACTTCTGGGGACAGCAGCTTTCCGATATTGCCTAGCCCGACATAGGTGGAAACCATGTCAGAAGGATGCGGCTCCGAGCTGACTTGGCTGCTGCTATACTGAGTGGAGCTTGTGTAGGCGCTTGGTTGAGATGGCTGCACAACGTCAACGG
>WTKI01000070.1:0-4168 GCA_011524425.1 Altererythrobacter sp.
TTGGGTCGTTAGCGGACGCTGTTGCCACACCCCTTGCACTCAGGGTCCTTCGCAATGGTGAGTGTGCGCATGCCGGGCTTCATACCATCGAGGATATGCAGCTTGCCCCATTGCGGTTCTCCGAAAGTGCTGACGCCGCTGAGCAGCGCGCGCACAGCCTGCATGGCAGCAAAGGTTCCGGCCCAGCCCGCCATCGCGCCCAACATTCCGTCCTCTGCACAGGTATCGCAATCCTCTGCATCGAACGCATCGCCGACAAAGCAGCGATAGCACGCCTGGCCTACCAAATGCCCGGCAAAGGCGCCCACCTGGCCTTGAAACCGTCCGACCGCCGCTGACAGCAAAGGCGTGCGTTCGACAACGCATGCGTCAGAGACTGCCAGACGCGTGGCAAAATTGTCTGTCCCGTCCAGAACAAGGTCTGCCCCTTCGATGAGATCGCCGGCATTGCCTGCAGCGATCCTCGCATCGGAAATCTCGACTTGGAGCGCTTCGTCGAAATTCGCCAGCCAACGCCGTGCAGCCACAGCTTTTCCATGGCCTACATCGCGTTGGGAGTAGATTGTCTGGCGTTGCAGATTGCTCGCGTCCACAATGTCATCATCGAGCAAAGTAAGTTTGCCGATCCCTGCGCCTGCAAGATATTGCAAGGCGGGCGAGCCGATACCGCCCAGACCGACCAGCACGACATGGCTTTCGGCAAGCTTGACCTGTCCGGCACCGCCAATTTCGGGCAGCACGATATGCCGCGCAAATCGATCAAGCCTGGCAGGTGATAAGCTCATGGGGAACCTGTTGGCACCGTGTGCAAAGGCTGTCGACAGGCTTGTGGGCAAACCTGTCGACAGACTGTTATGTTCCGGTTGAAAACGGCTGTGGCTATCCCTGTGGATGGCCTGTGCAAACTATGTGCGAATTAACCATCGTCTGTCAGCTTTCAAGCTGGCGCAGCAGGCTCCTTACATCGCCGTCCATATCCGCATCACGCTGTCGCAAATCTTCGATCAGGCGCACGGCGTGGATCACAGTGGAATGGTCACGCCCGCCGAATTTGCGGCCGATTTCAGGATAGGAACGCGGGGTAAGCACTTTGGCCAGATACATCGCGACCTGGCGCGGTCTAACCACGGCGCGCGCGCGGCGCTTGGAGCTCATTTCGCTGCGATCGATGCGATAGAACTGGCACACTGTGCGCTGAATCTCGTCAATTGTGATGCGGCGACGGTTGGCAGACAGGATGTCTGTCAATTGCTCTTCAGCGAGATTGAGCGAGACTTCCTGACCTGTCAGCTGTGCATAAGCGATCAGCTTGTTGAGACCGCCAACCAGCTCGCGCACATTGCGCGTGATTGTGCGGGCAAGGAAATCGATCACGTCGTCAGGCACATCGAGCGGTGCGAAACGTGTGAGCTTGGATTCAAGGATCTTGCGGCGCAGCTCGATGTCAGCGGCTTGGATATCAGCGACCAGCCCCATGGAAAGGCGCGAGAGAAGCCGGGGTTCAACCCCGTCCAGGGCTTGCGGCGCGCGATCAGCCGCAAAGACCAACCGCTTGCCTTCAGCCAGCAGCGCATCGATGGTGTAAAGCAGCTCTTCTTGCGCGCTCGCCTTGCCGATAATGAACTGGATGTCATCCACCAGCAGCAAGTCAAAGCTGCGCAGGCGGGCTTTGAACTCGATCATTTGGTTGTTTTTCAGCGCCTGCACGAACTCGACCATGAATCGCTCGGCAGAGCAGTAGAAAATGCGCGCGCGCGGATGCGCTTGCAAAAATGCATGACCGATTGCGTGAAGCAAGTGCGTCTTGCCCTGGCCGGTTGCCGCTTTGAGATAGAGCGGCGAAAACTGCGGTTGCTCGCTCGCTGCCATGCGCTGTGCGGCATTGCAAGCGAGCACATTGGTTTCGCCCGTGACGAATGCAGCGAAAGTGAGCTGTGGGTCGAGCCCTACAGAGCTGGTGAAACCTGCCTCGCCAATTGTTCCGGCTGCAACGGCAATCGCGCTCGCATCGGCATCATTGGCAGGGCGGCGGCCATCATTGAGGCGCAGTTCCGGCAATTGGCGTCGGCCCGGATGAACGGAAATGCGAACCTTGCGCACTTCGCTGCGGATAATCTTCCATGCAAGCTGGAGCCGGTCATGAAACCGGTCATTGACCCAATTGGCCGCAAATTCGGATGGCAGGAAAAGGTCCAGTGTTCCGGTTTCCTTTTCAAACCCGCCGACTTGAATCGGCTTGATCCATTGGCTGTGAAGTTGATGTCCCAGATCCTTGCGGAGACCCTGGCTGATGTCAGCCCAGTCAGCGGCGAGATTTACCGCTTCCATGTCTTCCATCAGATCCGCATCCTTTCCCTTTGCCACCCTTGCTTTATCGTTCTTGCTGACCATTCCCAAACGCACCTTCTCCGCTCTCGCGCAGCAGCATTCTGCTACGCCAGTCCCCCGAGTTTATTACGACAGTTAAAGCTCCGCCTGGTCCCGGAATCGGTACTCCGGGAAGGGCCCCTGTCGTTCGATAATGTAAGAACCCGGGCTGTCCGGCCCCGAGTACGGAAATGATTTATGAACGCCTGAGCGCAAGGTGCAAGAAGGAAGTTGCAAAAAAACTGAAATAAAAATGTTGACTCCCCGCAACCCCGCAGAGTTGCGTTGATCACATTGATTTTTAACGCTTTTTCCGATTTGCGCGATGCGAATCGTTGAAAAACCTAGGGTTGCGCATGTTTGAAGCTGCGCTGCGCCCAAAGAAAAAGGGCCAAGCTCTTTCGAGCTGACCCTTTTGCATCTTCAATCCTTTCGGTTTGGTTCCGGTTTGCCCTCGGAACATTACCTAAGAACCGAATCAGAGAGCTGCGACTCGCTTGCTGAGTCGGCTCATCTTGCGTGCCACTGTGTTCTTATGAAGCACACCGCGAGCAACGCCGCGCGCCAGTTCAGGCTGCGCGTTCTTCAATGCTTCAGCAGCAGCTTTCTTGTCGCCAGCTTCGCATGCCACTTCAACCTTCTTCACAAAGTTGCGGATGCGGCTCATGCGAGCGCCATTGATCTCAGCGCGACGATTGTTGCGGCGGATGCGCTTACGGGCTTGCGGCGTGTTGGCCATGTTCGTCCTTATGTCAGATCGCCGCTTAGGCGACCGAATTATTGTCTCGTGTTGATTTCAGAATTGGCGATTCATCGCCGGAAAGGCGCGCGTTTAGTGCCAGATGCGGGGAAAGGCAAGCGTTTCCGCAAGTCAAAAAGCAACCGGTAAGTCTTGACTTACGGATGAGGGCGGCATACTGGTAAGTGATGACTTACGGAATGATGATAGAGGCCTTGGCCGCCCCGACACGGCGGGCAGTATTTGAGCGCCTGGCCCAGGGACCTGCCTCGGTCGGTGAAGTCGCAAAGGGGCTGCCTGTGTCCCGCCCTGCCGTGTCTCAACATTTGCGTATCTTGAAGGAAGCGAGGCTTGTGAGCGAGCGGCGAGAGGGTGTGAAGCGCATCTATGCTGTGGACCCGGAGGGGCTTGCAGTTCTGCGCAGATACTTCGACCGCTTCTGGGACCAGGCGCTCGACAATTTCAAACGCTCTATTGAAGGAGGTGATACATGACCGGCACACTTGATCCGATTGTAAAGCGTCTAGAGCTTGAAGTTTCGGCTTCGCGGGCCTTTGAGCACTTCACGCAGAGCATCGCCCATTGGTGGCCGCTCTCCAGCCATTCCCTGAGCGGCGAGTATGCGCGACAGGTTGTATTTGAAGCGCAGACGGGTGGCCGTATCTACGAGATCGACAATTTAGGAAGGGAACGCGAATGGGGTATCGTCCATGAATGCGAGACGGACAGTTTCCTTGCCTTTTCATGGGTGCTCGAACGCCCTGATCTCGCCACTGAAGTGCAAGTGCACTTTGAATCGGTCACTCAGAATTCGTGCATCCTGACGCTAGAACATGTTGGTTGGGACAGACGTCCTGACGGTGTCGAATGGCGCGGCAATTACAACGCAGGCTGGGATAGCGTTCTTAGTCAATACAGCAAGACGTTGGACTAGCTGCCGCACCGGTCACTTCTGGCACTTCGCGCAGAACCATGTGCTGCGTCCACCTTGCTCGATCCGCCGGATGATGCCGCCATCCTTGCGCCGGCATTCTTCGCCATCACGGCCATAGACATCAAACC
>WTKI01000070.1:4268-6659 GCA_011524425.1 Altererythrobacter sp.
GCTCACCATCAAGAAAGCGTGCGAGCCCGCGAACCGTTGTTTCGACTTCTGGAAGTTCAGGCATTGATAAATTGCTCGCTCACGCTTGGCCCTTAATTAGACAAAGGCTCTAACACCCTTTGCCCGTGTGACAATTCCCTCTAAGGCCGCACCCATGACCGATCAAAAAGTCTCCTTCGGCTATGAAGATGTAGCCCCTGAGGAAAAGACCCGTCGCGTAGGCGATGTGTTTTCCAGCGTCGCCAGCAAATATGACATTATGAATGATGCTATGTCAGGGGGAATGCACCGCCTCTGGAAAGACCGCTTTGTGCGCCGGGTAAAACCGCAGCATGGCGAAGCCATCTTGGACATGGCTGGCGGGACTGGAGACATTGCATTCCGCATGGCAGCACGCGGTGCAGAGGTCACTGTGGCAGATATCAATCAGGACATGCTCGATGTCGGGATCGAGCGCGCGATGGACCGCGGGATCACAGGGTTGAGCTGGTCCTGCCAGAATGCTGAAACGCTAAGCTATCCTTCGCGCAGCTATGATGCATATACGATCGTTTTCGGCATCAGGAATGTGACAGATATTCCCGCAGCCCTTCGTGAAGCGCACCGCGTGTTGAAGCATGGCGGGCGCTTTTATTGTATGGAGTTTTCGACCACCACATGGCCGGGCTTCAAAGAAGTCTATGATCTTTATTCGCATAAGGTCATGCCGCAAATGGGCAAGATCATCGCGCAGGACGAAGAGAGCTATCGCTATCTCGCTGAATCGATCCGCCGCTTCCCGCCTATGCCTGAGTTTGAACGGATGATCCGCGATGCCGGTTTTGCCAACACTCGCGTCGAAGCGATTCTTGGCGGCGCGGTCGCGATCCATTCGGGATGGAAGATTTAGACGGATGGCGATCTCTGATTCAATGTGGTCCGGAACTGCTCCGGCGAACAATCATTTCCACCTGCATATCATTCGCCCATCGCCGGATAGACAATGACTCGCCCCGCAACGCATATTTGGCGCCTGCTGAAATGGGGCCGAACGCTAGCCAAGCACGGCGCCTTGCGCGGAATAGAGCGTGATCCCAACACACCGCCTCCGGTTAAGCGTTTGGCGCGGCTTGCTCGGTTCGGCACATTCCAGCCGCAAGAGCCAGACTATGCGAGCGCTTTCCGCGCAATCGGTCCGGCTGCGATCAAGCTCGGGCAGACTTTGGCAACCCGGCCGGATCTGGTCGGAGAGGAAGCGGCGCGTAATCTACTAAGTCTGCAGGACGATCTGCCGCCTGTTCCATTCACCGAAATTGAAGCCTCGATTGCAGCCAGTTTCGGGCAGCCGCTAGACACGCTGTTTGAGTCGATTGATCCTGAACCGGTTGGCGCCGCTTCCATCGCGCAAGTGCACCGTGCTGTAACCACCGATGGCAAGCAGGTCGCGATCAAGGTCCTGCGACCTGGCATTCGCGAGCAATTTGCCAAGGACATCCAGACCTATGAATGGGCTGCTGCGCATGTCGAAGCAATGGGCGGCGAGGCCGCTCGATTACGCCCACGGCTCGTCATTGCGAATTTCAAGCGCTGGACATTAAGCGAGCTTGATCTGAGGCGTGAAGCGGCGTCAGCCAGTGAACTGGCGGAAGTCATGAAAGGCATTCATGGCTATCGCATCCCTGAGATCGACTGGGATCGCACCAATGGCCGGGTCATGACCGTTGAGTGGATTGACGGGGTTAAGATCAGCAAGACAGACGAGCTTGTTGCGCGCGGCCATGACTTGCCTGCAATTGCAGAACGTTTGGTGATTGCGTTTCTCACACAAGCGATCAGTGGCGGCTTCTTCCATGCAGACATGCATCAGGGCAATCTGTTTGTTGAAGATGACGGGACCATCGTCGCGATCGATTTTGGCATTATGGGCCGGATCGACCGGCAAGCACGTGTATGGCTAGCGGAAATTCTCTATGGGCTGACCACAGGCGATTATTATCGCGTAGCGGAAATCCATTTCGAAGCGCAATATGTGCCAAGCTATCATTCCGTTGACGAGTTCGCGACAGCCTTGCGCGCTGTAGGGGAGCCCATGCGCGGCAAACCGGTCAGCGAATTGAGTGTCGGGCAAATGCTTGACGGTTTGTTTGCGATCACACGCGATTTTGACATGCAAACGCAGCCGCATCTGCTGTTGCTGCAAAAGACCATGGTGATGGTTGAAGGCATTGCGACGCAGCTCAACCCGCAAATCAATATGTGGGACACTGCGGCGCCTTATGTCCGTAGCTGGATCCGTGACGAGCTGGGGCCTGAAGCGGCTGTGGCGGATCGGATCAAAGAGGACACCGAGACGCTGTTTCGACTGCCCGGCTTGATCCGTCGCCTCGAGGAGCAATTCCCGCCCAAGGGCGG
>WTKI01000118.1 GCA_011524425.1 Altererythrobacter sp.
CCTCTAACACACTAGCCAGACCCCATCCCACTCGCTAACAGGCGCGTCGAAACAGTATGCTGCAAGTGCGAAGGACGGGTTTATGCAGACAATTGGTGTGATAGGCGCTGGCCAGATGGGAACTGGTATTGCGCAGACAATCGCGCAAAATGGCATGAAAGTGCTGATTTCGGATCTGGACCTTGCGCACGCTGAAGCTGGCAAAGCCAAGATTGACAAGGCGCTCACGAAACTCGTCGGGCGCGGCAAGCTCGAAGCCGATCAGGCTGAAGGTATCCTCGCGAAAATTACGCCTGTTGCCGATTATTCGCCGATGCAGGATGCAAGTCTGATCATTGAAGCTGCAACAGAGCGTGAAGAGATCAAGCAAAGCATTTTCGAAGCTGCAGGCAAAATGCTGGCTAAAGACGCGGTGATGGCGTCGAACACCAGCTCGATCCCGATTACGCGAATGGCCAATTACTCGCCGGATCCTGAACGCTTCATTGGCCTTCACTTCTTCAATCCGGTGCCGGTCATGGGCCTCATTGAAGTGATACCCGGGCTTGCAACAGCGCAATCCACGACTGACCAGATCACCGCTTTCGCAGAAGGTCTGGGCAAACAGGTTGTGCTCAGCCAGGACGAGCCGGGCTTTGTTGTGAACCGCATCCTTTTGCCGATGATCAATGAATCAATCTTCGTGCTTGGACAATCTACAGCGGGCATAGTGGATATCGACAAGGGCTGCAGGCTTGGCCTCAACCATCCGATGGGGCCACTGGAGCTGGCAGATTTTGTCGGACTTGATACCTGCCTCGATATCATCAGAGTTCTTTATAAGACGACCCGCGATACCAAATATCGCCCAGCTCCTTTGCTGGTGAAATATGTGGAAGCTGGCTGGCTAGGTCGCAAAACCGGGCGCGGTTTTTATGACTATACAGGTGAAGCGCCTGTCCCCACCAGATAGAGCCAAGGCACATCAAAAGCAGGGGCCGCATGGCAGCACCCAAGCGATCACTTATTGGATGATTTCCCTGCTATAGGTTTCGACGACTGTGACATCCTGCGCTGGTTGAGTGCTGTCGAATGGCGCGACATATTCCGGAGTGGGATCCACGCCGCTTGCGTCATCGATCAGCTCTTCGTCACTGGCAAATAATGTATCGTCGCTCGTGGCGGTGCTTGGGCGGCGCGAGGGACGCGCAGGCGGAGGCGATGAAAGGCGCCCGGCATTGCGATCTGACAAGCTCGGCTCATCTGAACCCAGCTCGTCGGTCGCTACGACCAACGCTCCACCATCATCTTCTGTGCCCACCAGCAATGCCACGCTGCCGAGGGTTACACCCACGAATATCAGCGCACCCCTAGGGCCCTTGAAAATACCCGACGCCATGAAACCGGCCTTATCGCGACAAAGTTAACTCTTCGTAGACTTCGCTCTTTTTGCGATCGCATACAGGTGATCGAGCGCTTCTCGCGGAGAAAGAGCGTCCACGTCCAGCTCCGCGAGCTCTGTAACCAAAGCACGTGCGGGATCGTCCAATTCGTCATCGTCTGAACCGGCTGCATCGAACAAGGGTAGCCCTCCCAGACCGGCTGCAAGGCCACCGGTCTCAGTGCGCGTTTCTTCAAGTTTGGCAAGGACTTGCTTCGCTCGCTTCACTACAGGCGCAGGTACCCCAGCAAGGCGCGCTACCGCTAAGCCGTATGACTGGTCTGCTGCGCCGCTCGCAACTTCGTGCAAGAGGATCAGATCTCCTTTCCATTCGCGTGCACGCACATGGTGCAGTGATAACGCCTCACAGCTGTCGGAAAGGCGCGCAAGCTCATGATAGTGGGTTGCAAACAGGCAGCGGCAGGAGATCTGCGAATGGACCGCTTCGGCAACTGCCCATGCCAGCGCGAGCCCGTCATATGTGGAAGTGCCGCGCCCCACTTCATCAAGGATAACAAAGCTGCGTTCGCTAGCTTGAGCCAGGATGGCGGCAGTTTCGACCATTTCCACCATAAAGGTCGAACGTCCGCGGGCGAGATTGTCTGACGCGCCGACACGGCTGAAGAGTCGATCTACAAGGCCTATCCTCGCACGGCTTGCGGGCACGAACCCACCGGCTTGCGCCAACAAAATGATCAGCGCGTTTTGCCGCAAAAAGGTCGATTTACCGCCCATATTGGGGCCGCCGATGAGCCACAGGCGGTCACTTTCTGATAAGGCGCAGTCATTGGCGACGAAGCGCTCGCTTGTCTTGGCCAATGCGGCTTCAACCACAGGGTGACGGCCTTCTCGGATGTCCAATGCCAGGTCTTGGCTGATTTCAGGCCTGCACCACGCACCTTCAGCAGCGCGTTCTGCCTGCCCCGCGCTGACGTCGATCCGGGCCATGGCCGCTGCAGTTGCTGCGATCGTTTCGCGCGCTTCGATGACCAAGCGCACAAGCGTAGCAAAATGGGCTTCCTCTGCTGCGATAGCTTGTCCGCCGGCCTGAGCGATGCGCGTGGCTTCCTCGTGCAAGGCAATCGAATTGAAGCGCACCGCGCCTTTCATCGTTTGGCGGTGGGTGAAGCCGCTGTCCGGCGCCATCAGAGTATCGCCGTGGCGGCTGGGCACTTCAATGAAATAGCCAAGCACGCCGTTATGTTTAATCTTGAGCGATGCAATGCCTGTATCGTCGCGATAGCGCGCTTCCATCGCGGCAATAGCGCGCCGTGCATTGCCGGAAATGGATCGCAGCTCGTCTAGCGAGGCATCATAGCCTTCTGCGATATAGCCGCCACTGGAACGCTCTGTCGGCGGCGAAGCGACCAGTGCCTGTGTCAGCTGATCGATCAACGCGTTGTGTCCGGTAAGCGCGGGCATCAGGTTTTGCAGCAATTCCGGTTGATCGGCTTGGTGGCTGAGAAAGTCGTGGATCTGCCTCGCACCGCTGAGCCCGTCTCTGATCTGACCAAGGTCGCGCGGGCTGCCCCGCTCTGCTGCCAGACGCCCCAGCGCACGAGCGAAGTCGGGCTGTGCGCGCAGTGCCTCGCGCAGTTCAGCCCGCATCAACGGATCATCGTGGAGCCATTGCACGAGAGCAAGACGGCCTTCGATCGCGTTTTGCTCCAACAAAGGAGCTGATAAATCCTCAGCCAGCAAACGTGCCCCGGCACCGGTGGAGCACCGATCAATCGAAGCAATAAGACTGTGCTCGCGGTTGCCAGACTGGCTGGTGAGAATTTCAAGACTGGCGCGCGTTGCTTCGTCCATTGCCATGATCTGGCCGGAACTTCGCAACGCAGGCGGAAGCAGTAGTGGCAGTTTACCTCGCCCGACATGCTCCATGTACGCAATGAGACCACCGGCAGCTGCGAGCATCGCGCGCGAAAAATCGCCAAATCCATCCAGCGTTGCGACATCATGGATCGCAAGCAGGCGGCTCTGGCCGGACTCACTGGCAAAATCCGAAGCGTCGTGGACGATCGCTTCGTCAGGTCCAAGCTTCCAATCTTCAGGCACGACTACTTCGCTTGCGCCCAAACGGGCTAACGCTGCGGAAAGTCCGTCTTCAGTACAATCTTCCAGCAGCATAGCGCCCGTCGAGATATCGCAACTCGCTAAGCCTACGCTGTCGCGGACTTGTGCGAGCGCGACCAGCACATTGGCGCGGCGCGGTTCAAGCAAAGCGTCTTCAGTCAAAGTGCCTGCGGTTACAAAGCGAACGATATCGCGTTTGACTAAAGCTTTTGACGAAGGGGTGCCCTCGCGCTTTGCACGCGCTTTGGCTTCCTCAGGCGTTTCGACCTGCTCTGCGATAGCAACGCGGCATCCTGCTTTGATCAAGCGAGCGAGATAGGCCTCTGCCGCATGCACCGGGACGCCGCACATCGGAACAGGCTCTCCGTCATGCTCGCCGCGCGCTGTCAATGCGATATCGAGGACAGATGCTGCCACCTTTGCATCTTCGAAGAACAATTCGAAGAAATCCCCCATGCGATAGAACAGCAGGCAGTCTTGCGCCTCTTGCTTGAGGCCAAGATATTGCTGCATCATCGGCGTGGGTTTGGACGCGGTTTTCGCAGTCATGGATACGGACTAGCCACGATAAGGACGATTCGGGAGTCGGTTCCCGCGCCTTTCCCCTATCGTTTGCGCAATCATGCGAGTAGAGGGCGTTTAACAGCGATTAGGAGATGCCGCTTGGCGGACGAGAACGACGATAATTCCGTAAGCTTCACGACGCGCGAAGCGCTCTTTTACCATGAGACAATCCGTCCCGGTAAGATTGAGATCATCGCGTCGAAGCCAATGGCTACGCAGCGTGATCTCAGCCTTGCATATTCGCCTGGTGTCGCTGCCCCGGTTGAAGCGATTGCAGCTGACCCCAGCGCGGCTGCGCGCTATACCAGTCGTTCAAACCTTGTCGCTGTCATCTCCAACGGTACTGCAATTCTGGGCCTTGGAAATTTGGGAGCATTGGCTTCCAAGCCAGTGATGGAAGGCAAGGCCGTGCTGTTCAAGCGCTTTGCCGATGTAGACTCCATCGACATTGAGCTTGCGACGGAAGACCCGGAAAAGTTCATTGAGGCGGTCGCGCTGATGGAGCCGAGCTTCGGCGGTATCAATCTGGAAGATATCGCTGCGCCGGAATGCTTTGTTATTGAACAGGCCTTGCGTGAACGGATGAACATTCCGGTTATGCATGATGACCAGCATGGCACCGCGATCATTTCAGCGGCAGGCCTGATTAATGCTGTCCATTTGACAGGGCGCGAGCTGAAAGACTGCAAGATGGTCGTGAATGGCGCAGGCGCCTCCGCGCTAGCATGCACTGCGCTGATCAAGTCGCTTGGCTTGCCGCACGAAAATGTGATCGTTTGCGATAGGCGCGGTCCGATTTATCCGGGCCGCGAGAATGTCGACCAATGGAAAAGCGCGCACGCCGTGGCAACGGAAGCGCGCAGTCTGGAAGAAGCATTGGAAGGCGCGGATATCTTTTTAGGATTGTCTGCGGCCGGTGCGCTCAAACCGGAATGGGTCGACAAGATGGCGCAGCAACCGATCATCTTCGCGATGGCTAACCCAACGCCAGAAATCATGCCTGACGAAGCCAAGAAAGTCCGGCCCGATGCTATCATTGCGACAGGGCGCAGCGACTTCCCAAACCAGGTCAACAATGTGCTGGGGTTTCCTTTCATTTTCCGCGGCGCACTGGATGTGCAAGCGACCACGATCAATGAAGAGATGAAGATGGCAGCCGCAAAAGCGATCGCTGAATTGGCGCGCGAACGGGTGCCTGAGGAAGTCGCAGCGGCATATGGACAAAACCAGAAGTTCGGCGTCGATTACATTATACCCGCGCCGTTTGATCCGCGTTTGATGGAAGTTGTTTCTTCAGCGGTTGCAAAGGCGGCGATGGATTCAGGCGTCGCGCTTGCGCCAATAGAGGATCTGGATGCTTACCGCCATTCGCTTAAAGCGCGTCTTAACCCGACGACCAGCGCGCTGACGCGGGTCTATGAAGAGGCAAAGGCCCATCCCAAGCGCGTCGTCTTTGCTGAAGCAGAAGAAGAAGTCGTTTTGCGCGCGGCGATACAATATCGCGACTTTGGCTATGGCACACCTATTCTGGTTGGCCGGACAAAAGCAGTGGTCGACAAATTGCACCAATTGTCTGTGTCTGACCCTGGCAGTTTTGAAATCCAGAATTCTGCCACTTCAGAGCATGTCCCGGCGATGGTGGATTATCTCTACAAGCGCTTGCAACGCAAAGGGTATACTGAACGCGATGTGCGGCGCATGGTCAATCAAGAGCGTAACACTTTCGCGTCGCTTCTCGTCGCATTGGGGCACGGCGATGCCATCATAACCGGCTTGACCCGGACTTTTGCGCAAAGCGCGCGTGAAGTGAACCGCGTTCTCGATCCGAAGCCCGGTGCAATCCCGTTCGGCATTCACATGATGATCGGCAAGAACCACACAACTTTCCTTGCTGATACCACAATCAATGAGCGCCCCACTGCAGAAGAACTGGCGCATATTGCAAAAGAAACTGCTGCTGTGGCACGGCGCATGGGCCACGAGCCACGAGTTGCATTTTTGTCCTATTCGACTTTCGGTAATCCGCCCGGACGCTGGCTGGACAATATCAGGGATGCTGTGTCCATTCTCGACGAAGATCAGCCGGGTTTCGAGTATGAAGGCGAAATGGCGCCAGATGCTGCGCTCAATCCGGGCGTGATGAAGTTCTATCCCTTTAGCCGTTTGTCCGGCCCTGCGAATGTCCTGATCATGCCGGGTCTGCAATCTGCGAACCTGTCAGCGAAATTGCTGCGTGAGCTGGCTGGCAATGCGACGATTGGCCCAATGCTGATTGGCATGGAAAAACCGGTTCAGATCGTGCCAATGACAGCGATTGCTCCGGATGTTTTGACGCTGGCTGTGCTCGCAAGCGCAGGCGTTGTGGAGTAAACTGATGAGCAACATGGCACGTTTCGTTCTGACAGTGACTGGCAGCGATAGGCCAGGGCTCACCTCGGAATTGTCGCAAGCTGTCTTGAAGGCAGACGGGAATTGGAAAGAGGGCCATCTTAGCCGGCTCGGCGGGCTTTATGTGGGCTCTGTGCTGGTTGAAATTGACCCGCAGAAGCAATCCACTCTTGAGC
>WTKI01000119.1 GCA_011524425.1 Altererythrobacter sp.
CTTCTGGGATGCGCACTTCAATCAGGTCATAGAACCCGTCGTTGAACATGATCTGCGGGTCAAAGACCATGATCATGTAGATGCCGAAGAACATCTTGAACATGTTCTCGTTCAAGAGGAAGTTGATCGACGCAGCTGATTGTGGGTCAGTGCCTTCAAAATCCAGCACCACTTTGCCGCCTTCGCGCCACATGGTGCATTTCATCTTGTACGGGCCATAGCCTTTGCCATCGTCGCACAGATAGTCTTCAAAGCTGACCGGTGTTTCCGGGATAGCTTGCGAAATCAGCGCTTCCATCGCGCGATAGTTACGCGCCAGCAGTTCTTGCGTGGCAGAAACATAAACATCATCGCCAAAGCGTTCTGCCATTTCCAGCACACGCTTGGATGCCACGCGGCAGCTGGCAATCAGCGCGTTCAAGTCTGCCTGGCACCAGTCCGGCTTGCGGGTCTGGTGCATGACGAGCTTCATAAGGTCGTCATTATATTCGCCCTTCTTCCAGATCTTGACCGGAGGAATGCGCACGCCCTCTTCAAAGATGGAGCTCGCGCCGATCGGCATAGAGCCGGGCACTGAACCACCGATGTCTGATTGGTGGCCGAACATCGCGGTGTATGCGATCAAACGGCCATCCTTGAACACCGGCAGCAGCACGAGCCAGTCATTGGAGTGGCTGACTGCGCCATCGCAGGAATAGGGATCGGACAGGAAGATCATGTCCCCATCTTCGATGGTGCCGTCAAAGCCTTTGAGGAAGCCATCGATAAAGCTGCCGAACTGGCCGACAATCATCTTGCCTGATGGATCGGCAATCAGAGGGAACGCATCGCCTTGCTCGCGAATACCAGGCGACATCGCTGTGCGCACCAGCGTCGCATCCATTTCGATGCGCGCATTGCGCAGCGCATTCTCGATAATGTCGAGCGTTACCGGGTCGATATCGATCTGGTCGAAGGGGGTGGTGTTGGTTTCGATGATTTGTGCTGGCATCGGATTAGCCCTCCTCGCTCAGGTTAATGAGAATATTGCCGACATGGTCGACGGTTGCTGTGCAACCGCTTTCCACCAATGTCGTGGAATCCATTTCCGTGATGATCGCAGGGCCCGGGATAATGTCGCCTTGCAAGAGCTTCGCACGGTCATAGATCACCGCGGCCTGCTCTTTCCCGTCCATCCATAGGGTATGATCGCGAATTTTTGCAGCTGACGGATCACCATTGCCTTTCGCAAGCTGCGCTGCAGGCAGTGCCGGCGCTTGGCCTAGAGCCACAGCGCGCAGGTTCACGATTTCATGCGGGGTGTCCATGTTGAAAGTGAACAGGCGGCGGTGCTCTTCATCGAAGCGGGTGAGAATGCCTTCGATCCCGTCCTTGTCGAGAATGTCCTGACTGATCGTCAGTGGCACTTCAAAAGCTTGCCCGGCATAGCGAATATCGACTTCGAACTCGCTGGTGATGTCGCCTTCAGGAATGCCGTCATTGAGCAATTCGCTACGGGTTTGCTCAGCCATTTCATCAAGCACGGCCTTGAGGTCTGCGACGCTTGTGTCTTTCGCAAGCTTGGAGAAGCTGCGCGCAGTTTCCGTCCGCATGCGCGTGGTCGCATCGCCCAATGCGCACAGCACACCAGGTGAGACGGGAGAAACTGCAGGCCAACTGCCCATCAGCTTCGCCACGGCATTAACATGCAGGGGCCCCGCTCCGCCAAAGCCCATCACGGCAAAGTCACGCGGGTCATAGCCTTGCTGGACAGAAATCATCCGAAGCGCGCCGAACATGTTCTCGTTTACAATATCGATGATGCCGCGCGCGGCTTCCATCAAATCAATGCCGAGCGCATCTGCAATGGTCTGCACAGCCTTCTTCGCGCCTTCGCGGTCTAGCTTGAACGATCCGCCAAGCAGATCTTCCGGCAGATAGCCGAGCACCACATTCGCGTCTGTCACAGTCGGCAACTCGCCGCCTTTGCCATAGGCCACCGGACCCGGCACCGCGCCAGCGCTTTCCGGACCAACGCGCAATGCTTTGGTCAGTTCTGGCACGTGGGCGATAGAGCCGCCGCCTGCGCCAACCGTTTTCACATCCAGCGCAGAGGCGCGGACAGACAAGTGGCCGACTTCCGTTGTGCGCTGGCGGCGCGGCTCCAGACCCTCGATCAGCGCAACGTCGGTTGATGTGCCGCCAACATCCAGCGTGAGGATGTTTTTGATCCCTGCATTTTTGCCGACCCACAACGCGCCCGTTACACCGCCAGCGGGGCCAGACATAAGGATGTTAACCGGATGCTCTTCTGCCTTTTGGCTGCTCATCAAGCCGCCATCGGAGCGCAGCAGCGAAAGCTTGCCTTCAAGCCCTTCGTCTTCCAGCCGGTTGCGCAGGTTTGAGACATATTTGCCGACAACTGGGCGCACTGCAGCGTTCGCAACGGTAGACAGCGTGCGCTCATATTCCTGCATTTCCGGCAGCACTTCATGGCTAAGCGAGATAGGAATGCTTTCGCCAAGCACTTCAGCGGCGATCTCGCCGATCCGCTTTTCCTGCGCGCCGTTCACATAAGCGTTCATCAAGCTGACGGTTAGCGCTTCAATGCCTTGTGCTTTGAGCTTTTCCAAAACGGCACGCACTGCATCTTCATCGAGCGGACGCACTTCTTCACCATCTGCGCCGATCCGGCCGGGCACTTCCAATGTGTCTTCCAGCGCTGCAAGCGGCTGCGGCTTTGGCCATACGATCCATGCGGCCAGACCGCCAGGGACAAAACTGCGCGCGATCTGCATGACATCGCGATAGCCCTCGGTAACGATCAGGCCGACGCGCGAACCCTTACCTTCCAGCACGGCATTGGTTGCCACCGTCGTTCCGTGAAGGAAGTAAGCAATATCCTTCGCAGCAACACCTGCTTCGCCAGTGATCGCTTGGACGCCGTTCAATATGCCTTCTGAACTGTCATGCGGAGTGGAAGGCGTCTTATGCCGCCAGAAATTGCCGGTGTCCTCGTCAAACAGCAGCAGGTCTGTGAATGTCCCGCCGACGTCGACGCCAAGCCTGTAGGTCATAGTGTCTTCCCGTTCCTCTTCGCATACGGCCTCAAGTCAAAGGCCGGTTTCTAGTCAATTCCGTCAGGCCGCGCGTGCGACCAGTGATGGCAATTTACGGTCAAGCTTTGCGCCAAACCAATGGTTGGTTGCGATGGCTTCGTCTAGTGAAATTCCCGATGCAATTCCTGAACGCTCCATCATGTAAATTAGGTCCTCGGTTGCGATATTTCCTGTCGCATTAGGTGCAAACGGGCATCCTCCCAGCCCGCCAAGGCTTGCATCGAACACGCGCACGTCTGCTTGATAGGCTGCCCAGGCATTGGCGATACCGGTGCCCCTTGTGTCATGGAAATGGCAGCGCATCGGTATCCGCCCATCGAGCAGTTCGCTAAGCTTGCTGAACAGGTCGAACACTTGCTGTGGCACGCCGACGCCGATGGTGTCAGCGAGCGCGATTTCTTCAGGCTCTTCCGCGGCAAGTTCTTCTGCGATTTGCAACACTGTCTCTGGCTTGACTGCGCCTTCAAACGGGCAGCCGAACGCAGCAGAGATCATGACTTGCGCGCGCAAGCCTTCCGCTTTGGCGAAACGGATCATCTGGCGGTTTTCTTCGACCCCTTCTGCGATCGTTTGGCCCTGATTCTTCTGGCCGAACGTGTCGCTCGCAACAATAACGCAGCCAGCCTGGTCGATGCCGCGTTTGCCGCCTTCACGGGTCGCAAGCCCGCGCATGATGCCCCGCTTGTTCAAAGTGAGACCGATATAGGTCACGTCATCATGATCCGGCAGCCCGGCGATGACATCTTCGGCATCGGCCATTTGCGGGACGCGCTTAGGATGGACAAAACTCGCCACTTCCAGCCGCTTTGCACCGTAATCAATCATGCGATTGATCAAAGCGAGTTTGTCTTCGGTTGAAATAATATCAGGCTCGTTTTGCAAGCCGTCACGCGGGCCGACTTCTACCAGTTCAATAGCGGGGTGGCTCATGGGGGAATCGCTCTAATTCGTGTTTGTTCGATGGGTTCAATACGCAAATTGTATACAAATGCAAATTCTGTCTCTATAGGCCCGTCCCGCACAGCTTGAGGTGTTGAGTCGCTTTAGACAGCGGCTCTGTCACCTTCTGTACTGTCTCGGTGCCTTTAGACCCCCTTTGTGTAACGGTCGGGAAACGAGCAGGCGCAAGGCTGAATGGAACGAAGAATTTACAGGAGCAGACATGGCGCAGGGCGCACTCGCAGGACTTCGGCTGATCGAAATGGGACAACTTATCGCAGGGCCGTTTTGCGGCCAGTTGATGGGTGATCACGGAGCGGAAGTGATCAAGATTGAACCGCCTAAAGTGGGCGATGCCATGCGCAATTGGGGGCAGGGCATTCCGCTGTGGTTCTCTGTTGTCGGACGCAACAAGAAGTCGATCACGTTGAACCTGCGCGAGAAGGAAGGGCAGGACATTGTCCGTCAGTTGGTGGCGAAAGCAGACTTCCTGCTGGAAAATTTCCGTCCCGGCACTCTGGAACGCTGGAACCTTGGTTGGGAAGAACTGTCTGCGATCAATGAAGCGCTGATCATGATCCGCGTTTCCGGCTATGGCCAAAGCGGTCCGTACAGCCCGCGCGCTGGCTATGGCGGGATTGGCGAAGCGATGGGCGGCATGCGCTATATCGCAGGCGAACCGGACCGCCCGCCTAGCCGCGCAGGTATTTCCATCGGCGATTCGCTGGCTGCCACTTACGCATGCCTTGGCGCGATGATGGCGCTCAATCACAGACATAAAACAGGCAAGGGCCAGGTGGTCGATTCCGCAATCTATGAAGCGGTTTTGGCAATGATGGAATCGCTGGTTCCGGAATACACTGTAACCGGCCATATTCGCGAGCGTACAGGGTCCATCCTGCCTAAGATTGCGCCGTCCAATGTTTATCCTACCAGCGATGGCAGTGTCATGGTTGCGGGCAATCAGGACAGCGTGTGGAAGCGCATGTCAGCGATGATGGGCATGGCCGAGCTTGGCGATGATCCGCGCTATAATAGCCATGTTGCACGCGGCAAAAACCAGACGGAGCTGGATGAACTGATCGGTGAATGGACTAAGCAGCATACCAGCCAACAAGTACTTGATCTATGTGAAGAAAACGGCGTTCCGGCGGGCAATATCTATCGCGCGCCAGAGATGCTGGAAGACCCGCATTTTGCAGCGCGCGAAGCGATCATTGAACGTCCGCATCCACGCCACGAAAATTTCAAAATGCAGAATGTTGCGCCTAAGCTTTCAGAAACACCGGGCCATGTGGATTGGGTCGGGCCAGAGCTCGGCCAGCACAATGAAGAGGTCTATGGCGAACTCCTCGGTATGGATTCCAAGACCCGCGCGGATCTGGAAGATCGCGGCATCATCTGATCACATAGATCGAGGCGGCAGGCGCTAGTCTGCTGCCTCTGTCGCATCGGCGAAGGTGTGGAAGGCGCGCCGCAAATGGCTTGCCATGACGGCCCTAGCCCAGCCTTCATCGCCAGCCTTGAAAGCAGCTATCAATTCGTCATGGTCTCGCGCAGACTGGCGCAATTCATCCACTGAATAATGCCGCGCGGTGCGCAGCACGACTGGTGCTTCGACGAGCAGAGCCAGCACTTTGGCGAGGCGCGGGGAATGGCTTGCAGCCGTTATAATTTCATGGAAATCGCGGTTCGCATCCAGGAATGCGTTAAGGTCCGGTTGCGGTCCTTTTACAGCTTCGTGCAATTGCGCGTTGACCGCTTCCATCTGCGCTAGCTGATCGGGTGTAACCCTTGTCGCAGCACGCTCTGCTGCATGCCCTTCCAGCATCTGACGCAGGGTGAACATCTCGTCGATATCATCGTGGCTCCAGTCTGCCACAAAGATCCGTTTGGATTCGCTGCGCACTAAAAGCAGTTCTGCTTCCAAGCGCTGAACAGCATCGCGAACTGGCGTGCGACTGACGCCTGCAATTTCTGCTAGCTGCTCTTCTGTCAGCTGTTCGCCGGGCGAAGTCGCTCCGCTCAGGACATGCGCGCGGATCGCTTCATAAGCTCTTTCTGATGCCCGGCTCATTGCATTCTCTCGCTGAACCAAGAGTGACACACAAGGGGCCTAAAGGCACCGAGAAGGTACACAGAGGCACTGAGAAGGGGCCGGGACGAACCCGCACAGCACTCAGAATCGAACAAACCTTGCATCCCTTGTGATCCCCACTGCGATCTGGAAATTCGCTTGACGCGTACGAATTGTATACAATAGAGGGCGCGTCAAGAGAGATTGTGGACTTGAACACAAATGCTTCGACAGCGGCAGAGACGTGCCAAACCGTCAATCGGCGGCGGTTCGCGTTCCTGAGATGCGGTCGGAGCAAGTGAAGCAAATTAGCCACAACGAGTTGGAGATTGAACCAGTGCCGGGCACTCAATCAGCTGATCTTCGTTGAAGCAGCTGAGGTGGCAAATCTGAAGCGGTAAAAACCGCACTAAACGAGGGTAATCACGATGACACATTGTAAAACCAAACTTGCATCGGGCGCGGCATTGGCTGCCCTTCTTTCTAC
>WTKI01000308.1 GCA_011524425.1 Altererythrobacter sp.
CCTCCTCCGGCGCCTGTGTGTAATACTGGCCCTTACATTGTGTTCTTTGACTGGGATCAGTCAGACATCACAGCTGAGGCGGCGACCATTCTGGACAATGCGGTCACGGCATATGCCGATTGTGGCACAGCAAATGTGATGTTGGCTGGACACGCTGACCGTTCAGGTAGCGTAAGCTACAACATTGGCCTTGCTGAGCGTCGTAACGAATCAGTCCAAGGCTACCTTGCTGGCCGGGGTGTTCCGGAAGATCGCATCTCAAGCGAAGCGTTTGGTGAATCTCAGCCTCGCGTACCGACCGATGACGGCGTACGTGAACTGCAGAACCGCCGCGTTGAGATCACTTACGGCCCAGGTTCGGGCATGTAAGTTCAGCTCAGTCGCTGACATTTTTGAGAAGGGTCGGAGCAATCCGGCCCTTTTCTTTTGCGCCTTTTGGATTGCGCTTCTATCTCAGACCATCTCTTCGACATTAGGCCATCGCTTCGATCTCGATGCGAACGTCCGTGGCGCCGAAGCCTGCAGAGCGCCAAGCCATCGGCATACAGGAATGCTTCCAAGGTTTATGCTCGACGCTAGCGCTGGAGCCTACCAAACCTTACGCTGCAGCCAGGCACAAAGTATCTCGTTCGGGCAATGTCAGCCTATTTGGTCGGCTCACCTGCAGCCCTTGCTCTATCCAGCACTGAAGCATTGGCGTCCGGGACCAGCTTGAGGGCCGCCAACAAGAGGGCTAGGCCCAAAGGCGTGATCCACAGCGTGGCGAGCACTCCTGCACTCAAATCTCCATCGTTTTGAGCAGAAACGTAGCCGGCCGTGTATGGGCCAAGCGCTAAACCAACCAAAGTGGTGGCTAGAAAAAACGTCGCGGTTGCGGTCCCGCGCATTCTAGGAAGAACCAAAGCCTGGCTGCTCGCAGCCGCCGCACCGAGCGCTGAGGCCGCCAAAGCCCCCACAACGGCGTTGAGGATCAAAAACAGCGCGAAACTATCGGTCGTGTATTGCACAATCGCGAATGGGATTGGACTAAGCAGCCCGAAAAGCACGACCCAAATTCTGCCAGATTGCGTCTTCTCAAAGAGAGCATCTGCCATGCGTCCGCCGAGAATCACTCCGAGAAAACCGCCGGCCGCGCCGCCCCCGCCAAGCCAGAAGCCAAGTTCCGCTTTGGACACATCGAAAACGCGCTCGGCATAGGGGGCGCCCCAATAAGAAGCGGAATAAGCCATAAAAGCGACTGTGCCATATCCCAAGATAGTGCACAGGAATGCAGGCGATCCCCAAGTTAGAGCGAATGTCGGGTAGTCCCGAACCCTCAAAGCACTGGCCCAAGAGAATACCGCGTAATATCCAATTGCTAGCAAGAACCACTGATCGGTGATGGCTGGTAGTTGAGCGCCGACCAAATTCCCTAACCCCGCGACGATCAATCCTTCACCGGAATCAAGCCAGATCGTAAGAAAGTGCGCGACGACAAATGTGCCAAAAAATACTGCGATGTTTGCTAGCAGGCTCTTTGCGCCGCGCTCGCCTGCCCCAAAGAATGTAAAGCCGGGAATGATCGTGTAGAGTTCTTTGACGAATCCGCGAAACGGCTGCGGATCTTCTGGTGTCGCCATACCGTCGATCGCGCCGCGGACCGGCTCGCGTAGAGTTAGCACCCAAATCGCCAAGAGCAATCCAGGTATTCCGACCGCAATAAATGCCGCTTGCCAACCAGCAAGGCCAAGTACTGGATCACCGTCTGGAAATTCTGTGTTCCATTGGTCGACTATCAATCCTCCAATAGCCAGCGAGACTCCGCCCCCGATATAGAGGCCGGAGCTATATATCGCGAGAGCAGTCGCGCGCAGTCTCGCTGGAAACCAGTCGGAAATAAGGGAATAAGCGGAGGGACTCGCGGTCGCTTCGCCAACACCCACTCCAATTCTTGCTACAGTTAAAGTCGCTGCGTCACGCGCGAACCCTGAAACAGCAGTCATGGCGGACCAAAGGGTCAGCCCGATAGTCATCAATCTGATACGCTTCCAACTGTCTGCCAACTTGCCCAAGGGAATGCCAAACAGCGCATAGAAAATGGCAAAGGCCGTTCCATAAAGGAAACCAAGATAAGCATCGTCGACACCGAGATCTGCTTTGATATCATTTGCGAGAATTGAAAGAATTTGACGGTCGATAAAGTTCAAAACATATACCAGAACCAAGACGCTCAAGGCGTACCAGCTGTACGCTGGTACAGGTGCGTCTCGCTCAGAGCCAGCCTCTGGCTGTTCGTCTGTCATAGTCTCTCCCTTACTGGCCGTTTCTTTCAATTCGCATATAGGGTCGTATCTTCCAACCCTGCATCTGCGAAGCCTTGCTTGCGCAATCGGCAAGAGTCACACAGACCGCAAGCAACGCCATCCGGCGTCGGATCATAGCAAGACCATGACCAGCTAGGATCGAGATCCAACCGAATGCACTCGCGGGCGATATCTGCTTTGCTATGGTGCTGCAGTGGTGCTCGAATTCTTATGGCGGAATCTTCGACGCCTGCCTTTGTCCCAAGCCGAGCTGTCTCGGCAAAGCTTGCTATAAATTCGGGGCGACAGTCGGGATAGCCGGAATAATCTAAGGCGTTGACTCCGATGAAAACGTCTTGTGCGTTGCTTGCTTCGGCACAAGCAATCGTAAGCGACAAGAATACTAAATTGCGTGCTGGCACATATGTGACTGGAATGTCATTTCCAACCCCGCCTTTTGGCACCGCTAGGTCATCAGTCAGAGCCGATCCGCCAAATGATCGTAAGTCCAGGTCAAGCACACTGTGAGAAATCGCCCCAAGTTCATTTGCGATGTTTCGCGCGGCATCAATTTCACATGCGTGGCGCTGGCCATAGCTGATGGTTAAAGCATGAACTGCGAAACCTTGCTCCATGGCAAGCGCTGCAGTCACCATAGAATCGAGCCCACCCGAGAGAAGTACGACTGCGGTCGATACATATGGCCGATCTTGTGGAATTCCCATAAGCCACGCTTACCGCAAGTGGAGTAAACTGCAATCGCTGTTGTAGCCTCAGGAGCAATTGCCAGTGCGGCGGGCCTCCGCAAAAAACTCGAACGGGCGGCCGTCCGCAAATCCTTGACTGCTTAACTGCACCAATGAACGTGTTTCGCGACGCACAGTCGTCCGACCATAACCATCACCGCGGCATGAATACTGAACAGTGGCTTCCTGAGCATCGTTAGTCACAACCACTTGTTTGCAGCCCTGCCTACCATGACGCAGCTGCATCAGCTCTTGCCCAGAACGCAAACAGACTTTGCGGGTTGCTGAGCCATCACGAAAACGCACAGTCCATTCGCCTTTATCAAGCGCTCCGAATACTGCGAGTTTCGAATTCTGAGCTGCAATAGGATTCCCCATAAACGCGGCACCACCCGCAAACGCGAGAGCGCAAGTCATTAGAAAGGTCTTGGCCTTAGCCATCATGGTCTTTCCCATCGCACTGTACCGCGCCCGCCTTTGGATCAGACGCTTTACATGTATTGTACGCATTACACCGGTGGCGATAAACCGTTGCTTAACAGCGGCAGACCGTTTATTTTACTAAAGGGATAGGGGGAATTCTCGAGAGCAGAAGGCGCAGTCCACCACGATATCTCCTGCTTCGTTACGCATAGTTTCGCGTTCCGCCTCTGGAAAGCGCGACAAAACAGACTGGTAATGTTCGATTGAGCAACGGCAGCCGCGACTGAGTTTTGCGCCTGACTGAACGTTGATCTGATCCTCCTCATGATAGAGCCGCCAAACCACGCCTTCCATAGAAAGCGCAGGATCAAGCAGCTCTGCATGGCTTAGTGTACCGCCAACTATGGAGATATGCTCCCAGTCAGGATGGTCAAGGCGGACATGCAAACGCTCGCGCCCCTGTTCTCCGTCGGCCAAATGCTGCACCAGCATACCTGCTGCCGAGCAGCCATGTTTTCCGCTTTGCACTGCAACACGAATAAGCGTTGGTACTTGCTCGGACTGCACGAAGTAGCGCTCACACGCTTCGCTCAAGCTGTTGCCTTCAAGCGGAACAATCCCTTGATAGCGATTACCTCTATTGCCTAGTGATTGTTCCGGTCCCGTTTCAAATGTGACGGCTAAATGCCCTTGTCCGAACAGCGCGTTGAGCGTCGGATTCGCGCCTAATCCGGCTAGCTGAGATTGATCGAACTCAGCATAGCCGCGAATCTCACCCCCACGAAAATCAACCACAAGTAACCGCACAATACCGCTTTGCGTTTGTGCTTGCATGGTCAACTGGCCGCCATTTTTGAGCAGGCCGCCCATCAACGTGCAAAGCACCAAAGCTTCTGCAAGCAAGTGCTTTATCGCCGCAGGATAGTCATGCGCGGAGAGTACGCTGTCTACCACATCATCGAGGCGCGCGATCCGTCCGCGCGCATTGCGCCGCGGCAAGGAAAACCCGAGGAGTTGGTCAGAAAATGTCTCAGGCATCGGTGTCGAAGAAGTCGTCATGTCGAACCATATGGCGAGCGATATGTCATTTGTAAGGCCTACAGGTGCGATGCAGCATCCGCCCACGACCGCTTGAGCGGCCGGCTAACCCAGCAATCCGAACGCCCATAACAGGATCGACTTTTGCGCGTGGATTCGGTTTTCTGCTTCGTCAAACACAACCGATCGTGGGCCCTCAAAAACGCCTTCACTGACTTCATCGCCGACATGGGCTGGCAAGCAGTGCAGAAATATGGCCTCAGGCTTTGCCTGTGCCATTAGCGCTTCATTGACTTGATAAGGAGCCATCGCCGCGCGCTTTTCCGCAGCGTCAGCCTGCCCCATGGATATCCAGGTATCAGTCACCAGCACATCAGCGCCCATCGCTGCTGCGCCTGCATTTTGGGTAAGTGTGACAGTCGAGCCCCCTTCGCGAGCCATCTCCACAAACTCCGCCTCAGGCTCATAACCTGCGGGCGTTGCGACGCGCACATTGAACTTCATCAAGGCAGCCGCTTCCAGGATCGAGTGCAACACATTATTGCCATCGCCAAACCAAGCAACTTCAAGGCCGGGCAAGGACTTCTTGTGTTCGATAACCGTCAGCAAATCGGCAACGATCTGGCACGGATGTGACCGATCAGTCAGACCATTAATGACGGGCACATGTGCGTGTTTCGCAAGCTCCAACGCTTTCGCGTGATCGTCGGTGCGGATCATGATCGCATCGACCATGCGGCTCAGCACGCGCGCGGTGTCAGCAATCGTCTCGCCTCGGCCAAGCTGGCTGGTGGCGCTATCGAGGATCAAGCAGCTTCCGCCCAATTGCCGCATGGCAATGTCAAAGCTGACCCTGGTTCGAGTTGAATTCTTCTCAAAGATCATTGCAAGGACGCGGCCTTCCAGCGGCTTATCAGCGTCGGACTGGCCTTTGGCCCAACCTTTGCGCGCGGCCTTGCGATCAATCGCGTCATTAATCATCGCAGCAATCGCATTGCCGCCAGCATCAGACAGATCGAGGAAATTCTGAACGGCTGGGGCCAAATCCAATGGGCTTGCATGCACCATCAGTTCGACTCCGCTGAATAGCTTGCTGCACCTGCTGAGAGCTTCTCAAAAAACTCATCGATCTCAGCATCGCCAATCACCAGGGGGGGGAGCACACGCAGCGTATTGTCGCCCGCAGCCACACACAGCAATTCGTGATTGTCGCGCAGATGCACAAAGAATGGCCTGCTCTCCACCTTCATCTTGATGCCGAGCATCAGACCCTTGCCTCGAACAAGTTCGAACAGCTCTGGGTAGTTTCCGATGAACTGCTCCAGCCGCGCACGCAGCCGCTCGCCCTTTTCGCGAACGCTTGCTAAAAACTCTTCATTCGCCACAGCATCCATCACCGCGCTACCTGCGGCCATAGCTAGTGGATTGCCTCCATATGTGGAGCCATGCGTGCCAAATGTCATACCGCGCGCCGCCTTTTCTGTTGCGAGACACGCACCGAGAGGGAATCCCCCCCCGATACCTTTCGCTGTAGCCACAATGTCAGGCGTAATGCCGTATTGTTCATAAGCGTATAAAGTGCCTGTGCGCGCAACGCCGCATTGCACTTCATCGAGCACCAGCATGAGATCGTTTTCATCCGCCAGCTTGCGCAGACCTTGCATGAATTCATCTGATGCAGGCCGGATACCGCCTTCGCCTTGAATCGGTTCAACCAGGAAACCGGCTGTATTCGGTCCCATCAACGCTTTGGCCGAATCCAGATTGTCGAACTCGGCATATTTGAAACCTGCAAGCAGCGGCGAGAAACCGTGATGCATCT
Organism: Altererythrobacter sp.; assembly: GCA_011524425.1. GTDB lineage: Bacteria > Pseudomonadota > Alphaproteobacteria > Sphingomonadales > Sphingomonadaceae > Erythrobacter. The sequence goes on from WTKI01000308.1 coordinate 6,312, forward strand.
TTTCCTGATTAGACGCACTGATGGTCGCCATAGTGCGCCCGTGAAAAGCATTGGCAAAGGTGATCAATTCAAACCTCGACGTGTCACCTTCGTGTTGATGATAAGCGCGCGCGGTCTTGATCGCAGTTTCTACCGCTTCTGCGCCTGAATTGGTGAAAAAGACTGTGTCAGCAAAGGTGTTATCGACTAGCTGCTGAGCAAGCTTTTCGCCTTGAGGGCTACCATACAGGTTCGAGACATGCATCAGAGTCTCTGCTTGCTCTTGGATCGCGGAG
>WTKI01000327.1:0-1180 GCA_011524425.1 Altererythrobacter sp.
CGAACTGAAATTGGCAAAACCGCAAAGCGCGAAAGTGACAATCGCACGGCTGCGTTCTGACAATCCTTCAAGCTGGCCTAAATCGATGAAAGCGACAAATTCATTGAGCACAATTTTCGTGCCGAACAGACCGCCTGCAACGCCTGCATCCTCCCACGGGATACCGATAAGGAACATGACCGGTGCAAACACCCATCCAAAGATTTGCTGGAAAGAGAGATCGGGATAGCCAAACAGCCCCCCGACTGATCCCAGCAAGCCATTTGCAAGGGCCACCAATGCCACGAAGGCGAGCACCATCGCGCCAACAGCCACAGCCAGCTTCACGCCAGTTTGCGCGCCTTGAGCCGCCGCTTCGATGACATTGGCCGGCTTCGTGCCCTCTTCAAAGGTCTCTGCGATCTCAACTTCGCGCGGCTTGCCGCCTTCAACCATCGCAGCCGGGCCTTCTGCGCTGATCCGCGCTTCGGCAAGCTTCACATCGCCTTCTGCTGCTTGGCTTGTTTCGTCTTCCTCTTCATCCGGCATGATGATCTTCGCCATCAAGATCCCGCCTGGTGCGGACATAAACGCAGCTGCTAGAAGAAACGGGAGATATTCATCGCCAAGCAGACCTGCATAAGCAGCAAGGATAGTGCCAGCGACGCCTGCCATGCCGACACTCATCAAAGTGAACAGGCGGCTGGGCGATAACGATGCAAGATAGGGCCGCACCACCAGGGGGCTTTCGGACTGGCCGACAAAGATGTTGGCAGCAGCGCCCAGGCTCTCCACTTTGCTGACCCCTGTGACCCAGGCAATCGCACCGCCGACCCAGCGCACCACACGCTGCATAACGCCTAGATAATAGAGGATTGAGACAAGCGAGGCGAAGAACACAATTACTGGCAACGCGCCCAGCGCAAAGGTGTTTTGCAGCGGACTGTCCGCGCCGATCAAGAAGGCGGTGCCGGCATCAGCATAACTCAGCAACGCTGACACGCCGTCCGACATGCCTTGAATGACCGCTCTGCCCCAGCTTGTCGCAAGGACCAGAAAAGCCATTAAGGCCTGCAAACCAAAGGCTGCCGCAACCACTCTTAAGCGGATGCGCTTCTTGCCGGTGGAAAGCAGGAAAGCGATGGCGAGGATTGCGGCAATCCCGGCAATATTGATTAGAAATGGCGGCATGAGACCCCTT
>WTKI01000327.1:1280-6585 GCA_011524425.1 Altererythrobacter sp.
GTGGAAGCAGGCATTTTCGCGTTCTTGATGCTGGTGGTGATCTCCAGCACCATCGCTCAGCTTTATGGTGAAGCCATGGCCAAGCGCTTGGTCTGGTGGGGTTTTGTCCCGCTTGGGATATCCGCAGCGCTCATCGGCTTAGTCAATATCCTGCCAGCCTCACCGGAAATGTTGGAATTTCGCAGCGGGGACCTTGCCGCGTTCGAGACTGTCCTGTCGCAAACACCCCGGATCATGCTCGCCGGCCCCGCCGCTTACATCGTATCATTGCTCTTGAATGTGTGGATCTTCTCGCGCCTGCGCGGTGAGGGCGACGCTAACACCTTCAGCCTGATGGTGCGCGGTGCAATTGCCTCCGCGCTCAGCCAAGCGATCGATTCTGTGATCTTTGTCACGCTCGCCTTCTATGGAGAGTTTGACATCACCGATCTTCTAATCGGCCAGGTTATTGCCAAAGTGACGCTAAGCATTGTGCTCGTGCCATTTCTGATCACCGGCGGAGTAAAACTGGCGCGATGGCTGGACCGGACTGAGAGCTAGGCAACTGGCGCAATTGCCGCGGCCTGCTTGTCCCAAAGTGCATCAAAAGAGAAATGGTGGTGAGCCCTGCTGGGTTCGAACCAGCGACCTACTGATTAAAAGTCAGTTGCTCTACCGACTGAGCTAAGGGCCCCCACAAAAGGGTCGCGCAGGCCAAGTCGGTAGCCTCGCGCGGAGGCTCACCTAGTGACAGGTCGCGGGCGGGTCAAGCGCGCAAATAGATGAGCGAGAGAAAGGCCAGTCAAAGGGTCCTTCCAATCAGGCGCAATTGCGCGCGCCGGGCCAAGAACAAATTCTCTTTCCCGGTAACGGGGGTGAGGAATGGATATGTCTTCAATGGCAAAGATGCCGCCGTTCCAAAGGACAATATCAATATCGAGAGTTCGCGCGCGCCAGGCCTCGCCGCGGCGCTTTCTCCCCAAGCCCTCTTCCACCGCTTTGGTCAAAAGCAAAAGGCTTGGCGGAATTCGAACGGTTTCCACCACCGCTGCGCAATTAGCATAGCAACGCAAGGAAGGTCCTACCGGTTTAGTCTGGATAATTGGCGAGATTGCGAGGAAGTGCAGACCCAAATCTTCCAGATCACTGATAGCTGCGCAAATCACATCGCGCGGTCTGCCAATACCTGCCACGCGCATATTCGATCCAAAGGCGAGCAGATAAAGTTGCGAGACCTGAGCTGCCAAATCTGCGGCGGGGTCTGCAAGCTGAGCAGCAGTGCTCATATATCTTGCGCAATCCGGCCATATAGCTCGGGGCGGCGATCCCGGAAGAAGCCCATACCCGCACGATGTTTGGCTGCTTGATCAAGATCGAGCGTCGCAACCAATACACCTTCTTCCGACTTGCCGAACTCGACTATTTTGTCCCCCCACTCATTTGTGATGAATGAATGGCCGTAGAAGGACTGGCCTTGTTCGGTCCCGATACGATTGGCAGCAACAACCGGCATACAGTTGGAAACGGCATGGCCTTGCATCGCGCGTTGCCACATCCGGCTTGTATCTAACTCTTCATCATAGGGCTCAGAGCCGATCGCAGTGGGATAGAGCAGCAGTTCAGCGCCTGCCAATGCCATTACACGGGCCGCTTCGGGATACCATTGGTCCCAGCAAATGCCTGCGCCGATGGTCACAGACCCGCCGGCTTGCAATGCTATATCCCAGACTTTGAAGCCATCATTGCCAGGACGGAAATAGAATTTTTCCTCATATCCCGGCCCGTCAGGAATATGGCTCTTGCGGTAAGTTCCGGCGACTTCGCCGCGCGCGTCGATCCAAGCAAGCGTGTTGTAATAATGCTGGCCGTCACGCTCAAAGAAACTAGTCGGGATAGTTACTTTTAGTTTTGCGGCCAGCTTGCGCATGGCGATGACGGAAGGATGCTCTAGCGTGGGCCGTGCCAATGCAAATAGAGCTTCATCTTCCGTTTTGCAGAAATACGGGCCGGAAAACAGCTCTGGAGGTAAGATCAATTCCGCGCCGCGAGCGGCAGCCTGCTCAACCAGTTCGCTGACCGCAGCGATATTGGCGGTTTCGTCATCGCTGCCAAGCGGCAGCTGAAGGGCAGCAACAGTGATTTCTCTCATGCTGCCGCCCTTTAGTTGCTTCTAGTCAGGCTGAAAAGTCAGTCCGCTTTCTTGAACAGCAGTGTCATGCGGTCGCTTTCGCCAATAGCGCGATGCTTAGCCTGCTCTTCTTCGGTTTGACGGCCAAAGCCAAGCGAAGGCGGCAGCGTCCAGACCCCGCCTTCCCAATCAGCAGGATCATTCGGGTTAGCGTTAACTTCAGTGCTGTCTGCCAGCTCGAATCCGTTAGCAGCAAAAATCGCAACAACGTCTTGCTGGCGCATGTAGCCGCGCTGGCGCGCGCCATAATCGTCATAACTTGCCCCGTCCGGCGCACGATGCTGAACCACGCCAACCATGCCGTCATCTTTCAGGAGCTTGCGCAATCCCTTTAGAACATCATCTGCATTGTTGCGGATGTTGAGGCCATGCATCGAACGGAAAATCACAACACGATCAACTGTGCCTTCCAGTTCTTCCGGCACTTCATCGATCTCGTAGGCACTCACATCATCTGCATCGACACCCATGCCACTGGCGAGGCCGTCTTTGAAACGTTCAGTCCAGCTCTTGGCGCGCGCTTCGCGCGCTCTGCTTGGGTATTCAGCCGCACTCGAATCGGAATTGAGAGCGATATAGGTTCCGGCAGGCATAATGTAGGGCGCAAGAACGCGCGTGTACCAGCCACCACCCGGGCCCCACTCCACCACGGTCATGGTCGGCTCGACGCCGAAGAAGGCAAGTGTTTCAGCTGGGTTGCGATACTGGTCGCGGGCGCGATCACCGTCGCGGCGTTCATGAGCCAGCACATCGGCAAGCGCAGGTGCTGCAGAATGGTCGCCATGGTCATCTGCAACAGCAGGTGCGACCGGAACAGTCAGAGCAAGTGCGGCTAGAGCAAGTAAGGGCTTTTTCATCGGGGTATCCTCTCCATGGGGGCTCGGAAAAATCGAAAGTAACGCAATAGTCGTGTGCAATCAGATGACAAGCGCATGCACAATACCTAACTGATAAGCGTGCAAGGAGTTTCTGCAAATGACGAGGTTTTCTCAATGACTAAGGCGATTGTTGCTGGCGGCTGCTTCTGGTGCACTGAGGCTGTGTTCCGCGATGTGGTAGGCGTATCAGAGGTTGAAAGCGGCTATATTGGCGGATCAATCGAAAATCCCACCTATAAGCAGGTATGCTCCGGCACTACCGGCCATGCAGAAGGTATTCGGGTGACTTTTGACACGGATGTTATTTCGCTGGCTGAAATCTACGACGTGTTTCTGGGTACGCACGACCCGACCCAATTGAACCGCCAAGGCAATGATGTCGGCACTCAATATCGCAGCGCCATCTTCCCGCTCGATGATGCGCAGCAAGCAGAAGCGCAAGCGGCGATCACGCGCTGGAACGATGAGCACCCGGGCCAGAATGCTGTGACCACCATAGAAGGCACCCAAGGCGGGCTTGCTGCGGAATGGTTCCCTGCCGAGGATTACCATCAGGAATATTGGGAAGGCGAAGGCCAGCGCAATCCTTATTGCCTCGCTGTCATTCCGCCAAAGCTGATGAAGCTGCGCAAGAGCTTTCAGGACAAGGTCAAGGGATAGCGCAAGCGTGTGCGAAAGGCCCGGCTAAGCGGTAAAGCGAGCTATAAAGAACCCGTCCAACCCGCCGCTTTCAGCCAACATCCCGGGATCGGTTCGCAGCCAGCCTTGAGGCGAAGGTTCAAGACCAGATGGTAATTCGGATGGAGCTATTGCGCTTGGCGTCAGCGCAATACGCTGAACTTGCGCTTCGCCTTCCTCCGGCTCCATCGAGCAAACAGCATAGAGCAGCGTGCCGCCCGGTTTCAGCCATTGGCAGGCCCGCATTACCAAGGCCGCTTGCAAATCGGCCATCTCTGCAATCTGACGCGCACCAATTCGATGCAAAACATCAGGGTGGCGGCGGCAAGTGCCGGTTGCAGAGCATGGCGCATCCAGCAAAATTGCATCATATTGATGCTTGGGCTCCCACTGCAAAGCATCTGCGCGCACAGGCGAGGCTTTAAGGCCCGTTCGCTTCAAATTGTCTTTGAGCATTCCAAGCCGGCGCTTGGAGATATCTAGCGCAGTGACTTTCCAGCCATTAGCAACCAGCGCGAGTGTCTTGCCGCCAGGGGCTGCACACAGGTCCAGCAGATGCTTGCCCTCGCCTGCTCCCAGCAATCTGGCGGGCAGCTGCGCAGCTAAGTCCTGAACCCACCACGCACCCTCTGCATAGCCTGGCAATTGCTCGATCGCAGTCCCGCGCGGCACGCGTACATGGCCAGGCATAAGGCTGACCCCTCCAAGCTTTGCTTGCCATTCGTCTGTCGCGGCTGGGTCTTTGAGCGCCAAGTCCACTTCTGGCGGCTGTGTCAGACCGGCTGCAACCGCTGCGCTGCGATCCGCCCATCGCAAGGCAACTTCAGCGGGCAAGCCTGGCGCATCAGGCAAACGCATGCCGCGTTTGCTCAGCGTTGAAAACACGCCATGCGCCAAACGACGGGGTCCGCCGGACAGCAAGGGCAAACCGGTTGCGATCACCGCATGCGGCGGCGTGTCGAGGCGAAGCCATCCTGCAAGCATTAGACGCAGCACCATGCGCGGCTTCGCATCTTCAGGCAGCGGATTTTTGGTTGCGCTGTCGATGAGCGCGTCTAGATCGACCATCCAACGTAAGGCCTCGTTCGCCAACGCTACCGCAAGCGCTTTATCTGGTCCTTTGCGGATATCGCGCAAAGCCGCGTGCTCGGCCTGCTCCAACGTTTCGCCGCGTCGTAATACTGCATCAAGCAGCTTGAGCGCGCCGCGCCGCGCAAAAAGTCCGGGAGGTTGTGCCATTGCTGATTGCGGTTAGCGATGATTGAAACTTCCTGCCAGTGCGCGCATTATAAAGATATGACAAAGCACAAGTCAGACGCAGCTAAAGCTTTCAAGAAGCCGGCCCACTGGACCAATGATCCGCCGCCTCAACCCAAGGCGGTTGACGCAGCGAAGAATGAACCGCGCGAACTCTCACCCACGCGTTATGGCGATTGGGAAAAAGACGGCATTGCGATAGATTTTTGAGTTTTTGCCGAGTGAACCCATAGCCACCCGCTCAGCAATCACAGCCTTTTAAACTCAACCTTCAGCCCGTCTTTCGGCTGAGGGATCGGCCAAGCCTGCCACGCAGGGTTATAAC
>WTKI01000415.1 GCA_011524425.1 Altererythrobacter sp.
GCACCTTGGAAGGCGGCGTCTCGCATTTCAGTGCAATCGTGCATGAGGCATTGCGCAAGGCGAATTGAACGCCTAGCGGCTTGGCCATGACCACTCCGCCAAGCCCAGACCGTCCAGAAGGCGATCGCATCGCAAAGCTGCTAGCGCGTGCAGGCGTCGCTAGCCGTCGCGAAATCGAGCGGATGATAGAAGACCGCCGCATTGCGATCGATGGCAAGCCGGTAGAAACCCCGGCGACCTTTCTGACGACGCTCAAAGGCGTAACCGTCGACGGAAAACCCGTTGCAAAACCCGAGCCTACGCGGCTGTTTGCGTTTCACAAACCCACCGGCCTTCTAACCGCAGAGCGCGACCCCAAGGGGCGCCCGACGATTTACTCGGCACTCCGCAATGCCTTGCCAAAGGACGCGCCGCGGCTGATGCCTATCGGACGGCTCGACCTCAACACAGAAGGCTTGCTGCTACTTACCAATGATGGCGGGTTCAAACGCGAGATGGAGCTCCCTGCAACAGGGGTTCCGCGCACATACCGCGCGCGAACTTTCGGCGATATCTCTCAGGAATCGTTAGAGTCTTTGATCGACGGAATCACGATAGATGGTGTGCATTATGGTTCGATCGATGCAAATCTCGAACAGCGCACGAAGAATGCTGGCGGTCGTAATCAATGGATTGAAGTAACAATCACAGAGGGCAAGAACCGGGAGGTCCGCAAAGTGCTGGAGCATCTCGGGCTTAAGGTCAGCAGGCTGATCCGCACCGCTTATGGCGTGTTTGAATTGGGCGATTTGCCGCGCGGTCGAGCGGTGGAGCTGAAGAAGCACGAGATCGGAAAATTCCGTAGCCAGATCAAACACTACCGCAAATCATGAGAGTGATTGCGGGCACCTGGAGAGGCCGGAACCTAAAAGCACCCAAAGGCGACCTAACCCGCCCCACAGGCGACAGAACCCGCGAAACTTTGTTCAATATGCTCACAAGCAGGCTGGGTGACTTTGAAGGCTTGAAAGTGGCAGATCTTTTCGCCGGATCGGGCGCGTTGGGCTTAGAGGCGTTGTCGCGCGGAGCTGCGCATTGTCTATTCGTCGAACAGGATCAAGCTGCGCTCGAAGCCATTCGCAGCAACATCGCAAGCCTCGAAGCGCGCGATCGCGCAAGTGTGCAGGCAGGCTCTGTGATGACCCTAGCGCCCGCTAAAGAACCCTACGACCTCATCTTGCTGGACCCGCCATACAACACAGGCGCCGCAGAAGTCGCGCTTGACCGGCTTCAGCGTCTCAATTGGATCAGCCAAGCGAGTTGGATTGCGGTAGAAACTTCCGCTCAAGAGAGTGTCGAGGTGAAAAACCTTGAGCTTGTGAAAGACCGCAAGGTTGGCAAGGCGAAGCTGCATTTGCTCCGCCTTGCACAAGCAGACTGATCAGCCTTCCGGCTCAGGCGGCGGCGCTTCCGCCCCGCGGCCTTCAACGCGCTGCCAGGCTTCTTCGCGCTCTACCGGCTCCATCGCCAACAAGGTTGCCCGGTCCTCCTCGCTCAATATCCAGAAATAGTCCTGGCGCGAGGGGTTGAGTGACCAGAAATACCCTTTGGCTTCTTCGCTCCAGCCATCAAATGTAGCTTGCTTGTCGGGCGGCCATGCCTCGTATTGCGCTTTTTGGTCAGGCGTCATGACTGGCGCTGAAGTTTCTATCGGTATTGGTTTGGCCTTTGCGTGGTCATCTGCATTGGCTGGTGCAGCTGCAGTCAGCGCGATTGCCAAGGTTGCGAGGCCGATCCCAATGACGGCCAGATCGGATTTGCGCATGGGGTTATCCTTTGTCCAAGCCCCCGCTTGCCTCCCCTGCAATAATCAAACTGTGACGTTGGGTGCCTCGATTATCCGAGACCCCTTTTCTCTGCCTTTTCAGCAACCTCGTGTGAAGTGTCACGCGCGCCGCTGGCCGCGCAGTTGCCTCGCACGAGCGTCAGGCGTGGTGCAAATCAGGCAAAGCGTACCGATAGCAGTTCAAGGGGTTTCAGGCTTTGCCTCTTCGCCTTCGAGTTCTGGATCGGCCGCCATGCTGTCTCTTGCCTGCTGCTCCTTAAGGCTCGACGAGGTTTGCCCCGGCCAATGGTCAATTTCCTGCGTGCCCCAGTCAAAACCAGCTGATCGCGGGCTGATACAACTGTCTTGCACGTCTTCGCTGCACAAAGCGTATTCGCGGCCATTGACAGAGACATGCGTCGCCTTGCCGCTGTCATCGCGCGCAATCACCTCAACTTTGGGCTTGGCAGGCTCTGTCTCGTCCCCGGCATCCTTATCTTGCGCCAATGCCGCATGGCCCCCTGCAAGCGCAATGGCTGCAATAGACGTGCAAATCGCTCTCATAGCTCTTTCTCCTGGCGGACTTCTCGCACATACTAACATGGCCGCTCAAATTCACCGCCTGCGCTGTCCGGAAAAGGCACAAGCTGCCTTGCAGCATGCGCATTTGTTCTCTACTTGTTCGCATTGATTTATGGCCGAAAGCACTTCCCTCCCCGCGCACAGCGCCAGCCCAACTACGGACGGACCAGTACCGCCCTATGCCGCACGGCTGAACGATCCCCAGCGTGAAGCGGTGCTGACGACAGAAGGACCGGTGCTGATGCTGGCAGGGGCAGGCACTGGCAAAACCGCCGCGCTAACCTCGCGCCTTGCGCATCTGGTTGCGACCCGGCGCGCATGGCCCAGCCAGATCCTGTGCGTCACCTTCACGAACAAGGCTGCGCGCGAAATGCGCGAGCGAGTAGCCAGCCATTTGGGCGAAGCAGTGGAAGGCATGCCGTGGCTTGGCACGTTCCATTCCATCTGCGCAAAAATGCTGCGCCGCCATGCAGAACTAGTCGGGCTGGAAAGCAATTACACGATTATCGACACTGACGATCAGCTGCGCTTGCTGAAACAGCTGATCAATGATCAAGATCTGGACGAGAAACGCTGGCCAGCGCGCCAACTTGCCGGCTTGATAGACCGCTGGAAGAACCGCGGGCTTAACCCGCAAGATCTGGATGCGGTCGAGAACGAGGCTTACGCCAATGGCCGCGGGCAAGCGATGTATCAGCTCTATCAGGACCGAATGAAGCAGCTCAATGCCTGCGATTTCGGCGATCTGATGCTGCATATGCTGAACATCTTTCGCAAGCACACAGAGATATTGCAGGATTACCAGCAGCGCTTCCGTTATATTCTGGTGGACGAGTATCAGGACACCAATGCGGTTCAGTATCTCTGGCTGCGACTTCTTGCGCAGGATCACAAGAATATCTGCGTGGTCGGCGATGACGACCAGTCGATCTATTCCTGGCGCGGGGCTGAAGTCGCCAACATTCTGCGGTTTGAGAAAGATTTTCCCGGCGCGCATGTCGTGCGGCTGGAACAGAACTATCGCTCTACCCCGCATATTCTAGGCGCTGCCTCGGGCCTTATTCGCAGCAATAGCGAGCGGCATGACAAGACACTTTGGACCGAAGCCAATGGCGGCGACAAGGTGCAGGTCACAGGCGTGTGGGACGCGCCGGAAGAAGCGCGCCGCGTTGGCGAAGGGATTGAGCGGCTTGAGCATGAAGGCGCTAATCTGGATCAGATCGCAATCCTTGTGCGCGCACAATACCAGACCCGCGAATTTGAAGACCGCTTCATCCAGATCGGCGTGCAATACCGGATTATTGGCGGCTTCCGTTTTTACGAGCGCGCGGAAATTCGCGATGCCCTCGCCTATCTGAGGGTGATTGCACAGCCGCAGGATGATCTCGCGTTTGAGAGGATTTACAACCAGCCCAAACGTGGGCTCGGCGCGAAAACGCTGGAGAAAATGCACATGCATGCGCGGCGCACGGGCATGCCATTGGCCGCAGCCTCGCTTGACCTTGCAGACAGTGATGAACTTCCCGCGCGCGCAGCAAACACCATTGGCTCCCTGATGCGGCAATTCCTCGCCTGGCGTGAAGCGGCGGACGAGCTAACCCCGGCGGACCTGCTAAGGCAGGTGCTGGAGGAAACCGGCTATAACGACATGCTCGCCGCAGACCGTTCCGCTGAAAGCGCAGGCCGCGCGGAAAACCTGTCAGAACTTGCGCGCGCGATGGAAGAGTATGAAACGCTGGGCGATTTCCTCGAACATGTCAGTCTTGTGATGGACAATGATGCCTCTGATGACGAGGAGAAAGTCACCATCATGACGATGCATGCCGCCAAAGGGCTGGAGTTTGACAATGTCTTTCTGCCCGGATGGGAAGAAGGCGTGTTTCCCTCGCAGCGCTCGCTTGATGAAGGCGGGCTTGCCTCTTTAGAGGAAGAGCGGCGACTGGCTTACGTCGCGATAACGCGTGCGAAGAAATGCTGCACGATCCTGCATGCTGCAAACCGGCGGATTTATGGCCAATGGACCAGTTCTATCCCCTCGCGCTTTATTGAAGAGCTGCCGGAAGAGCATATCGAGATGGACAGCACGATGACAGGCGGCAAGTCCTTGTGGCAGGCGAATTGGAGCGAGAGCGAAGACCCGTTTGCGCATGTATCTACCTCGCGGCCTGAGCGATCTTCAGCACGCGGCCCGGGATGGCAGCGCGCGCTAACCTCTGGCTATGAAACTAAGCAGCCAAGAGTTCGCGAGAACAAGCGTTCTGCGGCAAGCTTTGCCGCCAAACCGCGCAGCGATGTCGCCATCGGCGCGCGCGTGTTTCACGAGAAGTTTGGCTATGGCACTGTCACGGATCAGGAAGGCAATAAGCTGGAGATCGAATTTGAAAAGGCCGGGACAAAACGCGTGATCGACAGCTTTGTAAGCGTGGCGGATTAAGCGCTTACCGATCTCCGCTAAGGGCTCAATTGCCAGTCACTAGCCCCATTGCACCGGATCAATCGCTAACAGCTCTGACAGCTGTGTATACAGTTCACGCTCCTCGCGGTGCAGTGCCCGGGGCTTTTCAAAGAAGGTGACAATCGCTTCTGCGAAGAATTCTTCATGGTTGGATGCGCCATAGGGGTCAATCAGAGTGCGATGCCCGCTTTCCACCCGCTGCGTATGGCTGTGATACGCATCGAGCATGGCCTTTTCCCACCCTTCATAAGCCTGCCCCTTTCGCAATACCGGGATGCCATTGGTGTGGCCGGTCAGCGCATCCAGTTGATGGGCAAATTCGTGGATCACTACGTTGTGGCCATCTTCTGCATCGAGGCCGCCTTTTAGCGCGTGGTCCCATGACAGCACGACCGGCCCACGCGCCCAGCTTTCTCCCAGTAAAGCGTCACTGCCTTCGTGCACGATATAGCCCTCATGTGTGCCGCGGTGCGTTTCGAAGGCTGAAGGGTAGATCAACACCGTCCTTATCGTTTCGTACCATGATGGGCTGTTAACAATCAGGAGGCAGGCTTGCGCGGCAATTGACAGCTTCATCTCCTCGTTCACTTCTACACCTTGATTGCCATAAAAAGTGACTTGGTTGAGGAAGCGAATGATCTTCCCTTCCAGCTTGGGCCGCAAGTCCGGCGGCAATCGCCGCGTAATCGGCACCAGTTGCTCAACTATAGCCCGCTGTTTTGGCGTCAGCGGCGTCGCTAGCAGCCGGGCAATCTTGCGCTGTCGCAAGGCATGGCGCAGCCCGAACGCTGCCCCTACCAGAAGAGCAAAAACCAGGAAGGAATAGAACGCCATATTATCGAGATAGGATCGAGCCGGCGGATATTGAAGACAGGTAGCGCAATGATGGACCAACTGGGCAAGGAATCTTTACTTAAGCAAAAATGGTGCGCATTTGCCAAACCGCTTCCTATCGCGAAGGTCTGCTAACGACCCAATTGCAGGCTTTGGCCTCAATCTATTCCTGAAGAGCAGAGACCATCAAGAGTTCGCTCAAGTCGCTGAGCAATTCGCACTTGAGTGGCTGTGTTCTCAGTGCCTTCGTCGTCGGGAATTTTTCCGCCGGTGAACACTATAACGTCAATGCAAGGTAGCTCTGCGGTCTGACATTTGAGCGACCGGTTGTCAGTCTCGGCTGACCAAAATTCAATAAAAGTGCTGTGCCCAAATCCCTCGCCATCCATCCTCAAGCGGAGGTATGCTGGCGAACTGGCCTGAAGATCAGTTGTAAGGCCTTCTTGTTTTGCAAACTCATCAAGAGCGGTTCTTAGAGTCGGCTCACCAAGTGTAGCGCACTCCAAAGCGAAGTCCGCAACGGGAAAATTGTCTGAAGGCAATCCACAGGAAGCGACAAGCAAGGCCAAGGGAAGACATCGGGCTTTCACGCTCGACGTTTTAGAGGAAGGGACGTCCGCATTCCACCCCAATTCCGGACATTTCCTAATCGATGGAGCGCGGCTATATTCAGCGTGGTTCTTTGAAAGTGTCGATTTGTAACTGTAGTCGAGCGT
>WTKI01000195.1 GCA_011524425.1 Altererythrobacter sp.
GTCATAGCGCCGCGGTTCCAGCCCGCGCGCAATAAGCGCGGCAAGCCATTCATGGGGAGCGAAAACTTCGAAATCCTCGGTTGGAATGCGCCCGCAGGCGGTAAACAGATCGATCTTACGGCGCAGCGCCGGGTTCGCAGTTGCAGCGGGCTTATCATTATTCAGGAGCGCGCGCATATCCGTAATCCGTGCTTCCTCTTGCAGCGCCAGCCGTGTGTATTCGCGCGCTTCTTCGTCACAATTTCCCAGCCCGGCCGAAAGCCCGCACAGCCGCCGCGCCGCATTGGCAAGAACCTGCCATTCCAGGCCAGGTAAATCAGCGCCGCTCGCAATCTGAAGTCTGCCGTCTTGCCATCCGGGGAGCGCTTGCGAAGGAGCGCAATCGACATGCAGCTGCGCTGACCCAGCCTCTTGTGAAAACTCCGCCCCCAAGGTCTCAGCATGGCGCAAGAGCTGCTCGGCATAGGCTGCGCGATCAAACTTCAACCCATAGCGCAGAGGCATTCTGGCGAGCTGATCAGCGCTTAGCTGCAAGCCAGTTCGGTGCAAGGCTAAGGCCAGCGAGAAGTCTTCGAGAGCGGCTTCGAATCCAAGCCCAACAGCACGTTTCCAATGCTGGTGGAACTCAACCCCGGAACGCGCAATGCCCGGTGGAGAAAAGGGCAGTTCGATTGCTCCAAGGGCGCTCTCAGCACTCACCGCAAAAACTGGTAGCGCGCCTTTGGCGCTAAGCTCTAACCCGATTTCATCGTGGAAGCGGTGCACATCAGGGCGAGCGATCACATCGCCCGCCTTGTCGTCCTGCGGCACCAGTATCAGCGCGCGCCCCGTACCCAACCAGCGCTTGGCCAGCATCGCTCCTATTAGCCCGACGCCCATGGCGGGGCCGGTCACAAGGATCTTCTCGAGGCTCATACTGGCACCCCATGCCGAACGTGCCGGGCGATGAACTGGGCATGATCCTCCATCGCGTCCGCCCCCCTCGCCATATGCGCTTTGAGCCCAGCAAGATGCCCGCGCACCTGGCTGTCACTCAAGCGTTCGACGCGGCTGTCGTAAGCTTGTGGCATAACTCGTTGCCCGATCAGCACCGCGATCCAGCTGGGGACAAGGAACAGCCCGTGCTCATAAGCCGAAACATGGCCATGCGCGCGAAACAGCGCGAGGCGCTCGGCAAGACTATCGGGCACTCGCATCGTGCGCATATGATTCCAAAACTCGGAATCATCGCGCTCGGTCGCGTTGTAATGGAGCACGAGAAAGTCGCGGATCCGCTCAAATTGGAGATCCATCCAATAATTGTATTCCGCCCGTTCAACAGCGCAATCGCCGCTCTCAGGAAAAAGCTCCAAGAGCTTGGTTATACCTTCCTGGATCAGATAAATACTGGTCGATTCGAGCGGTTCGAGGAACCCTCCTGCAAGACCAATCGCCACCACATTGCGGTTCCACAATTTGCGGCGCTTGCCAGTAACAAAGCGCAGCACTCGTGGGTCAGCCAAAGGCTCTCCTTCGAGCGTCGCCATCAAGGTTTCAGCCGCTCGCTCATCGCTCAAAAACTGACTCGAATAGACATGGCCATTGCCGGTGCGGTGCTGCAATGGGATGCGCCATTGCCAGCCTGCCTCATGGGCTGTTGCAGTCGTAAAGGGGACCAGCGGACCGGTGCTTTCGCACGGCACCGCCACCGCTCTGTCTGCGGGAAGGAACTCGCTCCAATCCTCGTAACCGGTGGCAAGTGTGCGTTCGATCAATAGACCGAAAAATCCGGTGCAATCGATAAACAGGTCACCTGCAATTTCGCGACCGTTCTCTATCGTTACGGCGCGTACTTCGCCGCTCTCAGCGTCAAGCGCGACATCAACCACTTTACCCTCAATCCGCGTTACCCCTCGAGATTCGGCATGGGCGCGCATAAACGGGGCGTACTGCAAGGCATCGAATTGATAGGCGTAGCGATAGGTTGAAAGCACCGAGCGCGGATCATCGCTGGGCGGTTGGAACTTTGCTTTGCGGCAAGCAACCACTGGCAGCGAATAGTGATCGAGCGGCCCAATCGTCTGCTCACCCGCGAACTTGCGCCAATATTGGTGGAACGCAACGCCTTCATTAGGCAGGCCAAATTCACCGAACGGATGGATGTAGCTGTCGCCTTTGCGGCCCCAATTGACGAATTCGATCCCCAATTTAAAGGTCGCTGACGTCGCCTTCATAAAGGCCTTCTCATCGACCCCGATTGTGTCGTTGAAAAGCTTTAAGTGCGGCAAGGTCGCCTCACCCACGCCGACGATCCCGATCGTTTCAGATTCGATCAGGGTGACCTTAAGCCCGGTTGCACCCAGCATAGAGGCAAGCCCGGCAGCACTCATCCATCCCGCCGTTCCCCCGCCGACAATCACGACGTGGTTGATCCGCATATTGCCTTCGCGTTTAGCCAACTTGGCTACCCCTTTTCTCCCTTACGCCAGCTTCGCAGCACTTGCCCCTGTGTCAATCAAGAGCAAGCGCTGCATTCCTTCAAGCTTTGAAGCAAGCCTGTGACTTGACGCCTTGTTCGAAAGGATAATACAAATTGACAACGTAAGACAAGAATATATGTCTTATAGGCCTCAAGGAGGGAGAGATCAGTGTCAAAGCGCCTTCAATTGGGCATGGCTGGGGGCGGCGAAGGAGCCTTTATCGGCGCGGTGCACCGCATGGCGGCAGCACTCGACGGGCGATTCGAGCTTTGTTGCGGCGCCTTCAGTCGCGATGCTGACAATTGTCAGGCAACTGGCACCCTGCTCGGACTTGACGCCAAGCGTTGCTATTCCAGCTTCGAAGCGATGATCGAGAGCGAATTGCTGCGCGGCGCCGAAGGCGATGACGATGCGATGCAATGCCTCTCCATCGTCACCCCCAATCATCTGCACGTCCCGATGGCTCTTGCGGCTGCACACGCTGGCTTTGCGGTGATGTCGGACAAACCGGCGGGCATTTCCTTGGCCGAGGTGGAGCAGCTTGCCGAGGCCTTGGCAGAGAGCGGCAGCGCCTACGGGCTTACTCACACATACCTTGGCTATCCGATGGTGTGGCAAGCCCGCCATATCGCTGCGCAGGCAAGCTTCGGACCGGTGCGCAAGGTCATGGTCGAATATTCGCAAGGCTGGCTCGCATCGCAGCTCGAAGCGGACGGCAATCGTCAGGCCGAATGGCGGGTCGATCCCGCTCTCGCTGGTCCTGCAGGCGGGCTTGGGGACATCGGCAGCCATGCGCACAGTCTGACTGAATTTGTAACCAATTCGCGCATGAACGCTTTATGCGCCAGCTTGCGCAGCCACTATTCTGGGCGCACGCTTGATGATGACGGTGAGATTCGTTTCACGCTCGAAAATGGTGGCACAGGCACGCTCATATCAAGCCAGATTTGCGCAGGTGAAGAGAACAATCTCACCATTCGCGTCTATGGCACCAATGCCGGTCTCGAATGGCGCCAGATGGAGCCAAATTCCCTAATCGAGCGGCGCTCCAATGGCGAGGTGTTGGTCCACCGTGCGGGGATCGACAAGCCGCTTTGCGAACAGGCTTTGGCGCGTTGTCGCCTGCCTTCGGGACATCCGGAGGGATATATCGAGGCCTTTGCCAATCTTTACCGCGATTTTGCCGCAGCGCTGGCAGACAAGGTCTCCCCCGCCGCCCGCGGTGTGCCAGGCATTGCGGAAGCTCTGCGCGGCATGGCTTTTTTAGAGGCAGCGATTGAAAGTGACGGCGCGGGCGGCAGCTGGCGCGACATAAAGCCACCTTCAGCTGGCGCGGACCGAAGAGGATTGCTGGCATGAAGGAATTGCGCGGACCCGCGATCTTTCTCGCTCAATTCATGGGCGAAGAAGCGCCTTTCGATAATCTCGACAACATTTGCCAATGGGTCGCTACGCTCGGTTATAAAGGCGTGCAGATCCCCTCGAATGATCCGCGCTGTATGGATCTTGATCTGGCTGCCGAGAGCCAGGATTATTGCGATGAACTGGCAGGTCGCTGTGCTGAACATGGCCTCGCGATCACCGAGCTTTCAACCCATTTGCAGGGACAGTTGGTCGCGGTTCATCCCGCTTATGACGAACTGTTCGACGCCTTTGCGCCTGAAGCTGTCCACGGCAGACCCGCCGCGCGGCAGGAATGGGCCGTCGATCAGGTCAAGAAGGCCGCGATTGCCTCTTGCCGATTGGGGCTAAAGGCCTGCGCAAGCTTTTCCGGCGCGCTGATGTGGCACCTGGTTTACCCTTGGCCACAACGCCCTGCAGGCCTCGTCGAAGAAGGCTTTGCCGAGCTGGCACGGCGATGGGGCCCTATCTTTGACGTCTATGAAGACAATGGCGTCGATGTTGCCTTCGAGTTGCATCCGGGCGAGGATTTGCACGATGGCGCAAGTTTTGAGGCGTTTCTGGAGGCGGCAGGCCATCACGCCCGTGCGAACATCCTGTACGACCCTAGCCATTTCGTACTGCAACAGCTCGACTATCTCGATTTCATCAATCGCTATCACGATCGGATTAAGGCATTCCACGTCAAGGATGCCGAGTTCCGTCCCAATGGGCGCGTGGGCGCTTATGGCGGCTACCAAGGCTGGCAGGATCGCGCGGGGCGTTTCCGTTCGCTGGGTGATGGCGAGGTCGATTTCCGTCAGATTTTCAGCAAGCTGACTCAATATGGCTTTGATGGCTGGGCGGTGCTCGAATGGGAGTGTTGCTTCAAACATCCCGAGCAAGGCGCAGCCGAGGGCGCGCCCTTTATCGCTGACCACATTATCCGCCCGACCGAATACGCCTTCGATGATTTCGCTGGCGCTGACGCCGATCAAACAACGGTCCGCCGTGTGCTTGGCATCGAAAGCTGATCGCAGGGCGGTGGGAGAGAAATGATGGCAACAACATACACAAGCACAAATGCTGCATCCTACATCAATCGCGACCGGCTGTTCTGGCTCAGCTGCATCTCGCTGATTGTGACGGCCATGACCTTCGCGATCAGAGCGGGCATTTTGACTCAGCTCTCCGAAGAATTCGCGCTCAGTGATACTCAGCTTGGCTGGGTCAACAGCATGGCGTTTCTTGGCTTTCCGCTAGCGATGGTCGTGTTCGGTTTTCTCTACAACAAGTTAGGGCCACGCCTGATCATGATCCTGGCCTTTGCTGGACACCTTTTGGGGCTGGTACTGACCATCGTGGCCGATGGATTCCTTGGGCTTCTCGTCTCAACTTTTTTCATCGGCTTTGCCAATGGATCGGTCGAGGCAGCCTGCAATCCTTTGGTCGCTGATCTCTACCGCGAGGAAAAGACCAAATGGTTGAACCGTTTCCATGTCTGGTTCCCCGGTGGGATCGTGATCGGCGCCTTGACTTCTTACCTGATGACCAATGGTGGGATCGCTTGGCAGCCGCAGATTGCGATTATGCTGATCCCAACCGCAATCTACGGCTTTATGGTCTTCACAACGCGCTTTCCCGAAGTTCCTTACAGCGAACGCAAGGTCGACCTCGATGGCAAGGGCGTCCTGCTGATGAGCGCGATCCTTGGCCTGTTGATGCTGATCGGCACGCCCAATGATCTGCTTGCTGGACTGCCGGGAACCTTTGTCCTCCCGCTCCTGCTGGTGCTCGTGCTGACATCGGTGTTGATTGTGCTTCGTGCAGGCCGGGTGCGCGATGGCGTGCTCCTGATTGTGTTGATGGCAATCATGAGCCTGACCGCAACATCAGAGCTTGGCACCCAGCAATGGGTTGATCGAATCCTGGGTGCACAGCTCGGAAATTTACCGGGTCAGGCGATGATCGTGCTCGGCATGGTCACCGGGATCATGGCCGTAGGTCGCTACTTTGCTGGCCCGCTTATCCATGCTCTCAATCCTCTCGGGGTGCTGCTGATGAGCGCCATTGTCACCACCCTCGGCCTGTTCATGATGGCATCAGCAAGCGGCGTCATGGTCTATGTCTCAGCAATAATCTTTGCGGTCGGCGTGTGCTATTTCTGGCCAACCATGATCGGCGTGACGGCGCAATATGTGCCGCGCTCGGGCGCATTGGGGATGAGCCTCGTGGGAGCGGCTGGCATGTTCGCCCTGACGATCTGGAACCCGATCATCGGCGGCTGGATCGACAGTGCAAGAGCCAGTGCAGAGGCAAGCGGCCTCCAAGGCGGAGCAGTGGAAATCGCAGCGGGGCAAGGCGCGCTCTCCCAGCTTGTCTACTTCCCCATGATCCTGATCGCGATTTTCGCAGCGCTGTTTTTCACACGTCGCTGGCTCGAAAGTTCGGCGGAGGGAGCCCGGTGACAGAAGCAAGCCCTCCTTCGATCAATCGCCGCACATTGCTGCGCGGCTCGGTCACGCTCGCTGGCGTTGCGGTC
>WTKI01000158.1 GCA_011524425.1 Altererythrobacter sp.
CGTATCTGCGGGTGCCGGTGATTCCCACTGAAGGGGCGCGAGGCGCGTTGGGGACTCGGAATGCAGTAGCGGCCCAAGACCGACGTTAGCAACTAACCCCGATAGAGCCCGTCGATCCGCTCCTGATACCGGTCACGAATCTTGTGACGGCGGATTTTCATGCTCGGCGTCATCTCTTCGTTTTCGATGGTGAAGCCTTCATCGGCAAAGGCGAATTGGCGCACCTTCTCGATCACCGACAAATCCTTGTTCACTCGATCAACCGCTGCGCGCACCGCAGTCTTGAAAGCAGGCAAATCCTGCAGCGCCTTCATGTCGAACTTCTCGTCATTGGCTTTGCACCATTCGACCGCCCATTCAGGGTCGGGCACAATCAGGCCGACGACATAAGGCCGCTTGTCTCCGCTCACCATGGCTTGGGCGATTTCGGGTTGAAGCGTCAGCATCCCTTCCAGTTTTTGCGGCGCGACATTATCGCCCTTGTCATTGACGATCATGTCCTTCTTGCGATCCGTGATCACAATCCGGTTCTTTTCATCCAGATGGCCGATGTCGCCTGTGTGGAGCCATCCATCTTTGATGGTGCGATCCGTCTCTGCCTTATTGCGCCAATAGCCATGCATGACGAGCTCGCCGCGCACCAGGATCTCGCCATCATCCGCTATCTTCACTTCGACACCGCGCAAAGGCGGGCCGACCGTGTCCATCTTGAGGCCTGTCTTCGGACGATTGCAGCTGATCACTGGCCCGCTTTCTGTCTGGCCGTAGCCTTGCAGCATGGTCAGTCCCATCGCCTCGAAGAAATTGCCTACTTCCGGGTTCAGCGGCGCGCCCCCTGAAACCATAGCTTTGATCCGCCCGCCAAACCGGCCGCGGATTTTGGGCCGCAATGTTTTTTCCAGAACGAAGTTCATCGGCTTGTCGCGCTTGCGTGATTTGCCGTCGGTCGCTTTATCCGCAATGCCAAGCGCACGATCCATTAGGAAGTTTGCAAGTTTGCCTTGTTTCTCGACCTGTTTGAGGATGCGCGCACGCAGAACTTCGAACAGACGTGGCACCACCACCATAATTGTGGGGCGGGTCTCTTCGATATTGCTGGCGAGCTTTTCCAAGCCTTCCGAATAGTAGATCTCCGCACCAACAGAGATGGGCAAATATTGACCGCCGGTATGCTCGTAAGCATGCGAGAGCGGGAGGAAGGAGAGGAACCGCTCGTCTTCTATCCCGAAATCCTCGATCAGAACTTCTGCTGCGCCTGCAGCATTGCACATGATCGCGCCATGATGCTGCATGACGCCTCGCGGTGCGCCGCCTGTCCCCGAAGTATAGATGATGCAAGCAGTTTGCGCGCGGTCGATCCCGGCAATTCGCGCTTCGACAGCAATGCGTGCCGCGCTCGCATCACCCGCGGTCATTTTTTCCCAGCTATGAAATTCAAAACTGCCTGATTGATGGCGATGCAAATCCTCAATCCCGATGACATGTTCTACGATGCCGGAAGCCTGGATTGCAGCATGCAAGGGGCCAAGCAGCTTTTCATTCGAAACAAAAACAGCGCGCGCGCCGGAATTGTCCAGAATATGCAAGTGATCGCGCGTTGTATTAGTGGTGTAGGTTGGCACAGTAATGCAGCCAGCCGCCATGATCGCCAGATCAGCGATGCACCACTCTGGCCGGTTTTCTGAGACCAGCGCCACGCGGTCACCATCTTCCAGCCCTAGCCCGCGCAAGCTTTCTGCCAGCAAGCACACCAGATCGGCCACCTCGGCCCAGCTCTGCGTTTGCCAGCTGCCATCCTCTTTGCGGCCCAGGAAAGGCGCATCGCCTTTCGCATCAGCGCGTTTAAGGAATAGCTCGACCAGATTGCCTGACTGGTCGATATCGCCAAGAAGTTCGATACCCACTTAAGAACATGCTCCCGCATTATTGGCGATGTCCCCCGCCTTATCGTTGCAAAGCCTTTCTAGGGTTCCGCAAGGTAAGCGGCAAGACATTGCGGCACATAGCATAGGCGGCCGGGCTATTGCGTTGCCAGCATCGGATCGATCCGCGGATCCATCGCCACTTCCCAGCCTTCAGCTGTGCGGAGCAAGGCGTTGGCTTTGAGCGGCGGGCTAAAGCTGCGAATATTGTTATGGCCGAGCGCAGTGAAATCATCACGCATTGCTTCAAGCGCGCTGCCCTCTTCGATGACGACAGTGGATCCGAACGCCATGATTAGCGGCATGGCGATCGCCTCCTTTGCACTGAGTTTGAAGTCGACGACTCCGATAATGGAGCGCGCGACTTGCACAGGGATGGTGGGTCCGCCCGCAGCGCCGATCACTAAAATGACTTCCCCGTCGGGATCGAAGACGATGGTCGGCGCCATGGAGCTGCGCGGGCGTTTGCCGCCTTCGACGCGGTTTGCGACAGGCTTTCCATCCTTTTCAGGGGACAGACTGAAATCGGTAAGCTCGTTGTTGAGGTAGAAGCCGCGGTAAAACAGGCCAGATCCAAATGCGCCTTCTACTGTCGAAGTGTAGCTCGCCGCATTGCCGTGAGCATCTACGACAGAAAAGTGCGTTGTGCCGCTTTCTGCGGGCTCATCGCCGTCAGCCCTCTGGGCGGGCGCACCCGGAGGTGTCCCGGGAGCCACTTCTTTTAGTGCTGCAATCGGGCTGATCAGTGCGGACCGTTGTGCGATATAACCTGCGTCGACTAGGCCCTCCACAGGAACCTCCACAAAATCGCTATCGCCGGTGTAAAGCTCTCGATCGGCATAAGCGAGGCGTTGGGATTCCAAAAAGAGGTGCCAGAATGTCGGGCTATCCTGCCCAAGCGCCGCTAGATCAAACCGTTCAAGCTGCGCGAGGATTTGTGCAACCGCTAGACCACCAGATGAAGGCGGACCCATCCCGCATACTTGGTGACCGCGGTATGGCGCGCAAACCGCCGCCCGCTCTTTCGGGACAAAGGTCTGCACATCTTGCGGCGTCATCTTGCCATCCTGGGGTGTTTCATCGGCCACATAGGCAGCCAGTGCAGCCGCTTCGCTTTGATAAAAGGCGGCTGCGCCTTGCTCTGCATAATCAGTAAGCGCCTGGGCCAGAGCGGGATTTGTCACTTTGCTTCCAACAGGCAAAGGCTCGCCATCGGCACCGAAGAAAACGGCTCGGGCTTCCTCAGTTTTGCCCGCACGCTCCTTGCGCGAGCCAATCGAGTCGTTGAGCCTGCGGTTCATTATGAAGCCATCGCGAGCGAGCTTGATCGCAGGTTGAAACAGATCGGCCCAAGGCAGCACGCCATGATCGGCATGCGCTTTGGCGGCAAGCGCGATATTGCCCGGCACACCTACGCTCAGCCCGGAAGTGACGCGGCTTGAGCGCGGCAAGCGCTCGCCATTCTCGTCAAGGAAGCGCGTGGGCGTTGCTGTCGCCGGTGCGGTTTCGCGGCCATCAAAGGTAGTGACCGATGCTCGGTCGCCGGTTGAGTGGACGAGAAAGCCACCGCCACCGATGCCGGAGCTTTGCGGCTCCACCACTGTGAGAGCGAGCATGACTGCAATCGCTGCATCGGTCGCGGACCCGCCCTTTGCCAAGATCTCTTCGCCTGCTGCAGTTGCGCGGAAATCGGCGGAACTGACAGCGCCAGGCAGTGCCTTTTCTTCAATGGCCTGAGCGTCTGGCTGGGGCGTGGTGTGTTGGTTGGGCGTATCGAGGGTAGCGCAACTCGCCAGAAATAGGGCTGCGATAGTGGGGGCTATTCGGAACAACATGGGTTGAACCGCTATTCGCTTCCAACCGCTTCGGCAATGGTGGAAAAGCCTTCGCGCTGCATCCGGCGCACTAACCCCTTGGCGATGCGCGCTCCGAGGCCGGGTCCTTCATAGACCATAGCGCTGTAAAGCTGGACTAAGCTTGCGCCTGCTTTGATACGTGTCCAGGCATCGTCAGCGCTGGCTATGCCGCCTACCCCAATAAGAGGTACAGATCCGCCGGTCGCCTTGCGAAAATCGCGCACCCTTTGCAGAGCGAGCTCCTTCAGCGGTGCGCCTGACAGCCCTCCGGTTTCTTGTGCATGGTGCGAGCGCAGTTTTGGTCGCGCAATCGTAGTGTTGGAAACGATGAGCGCGCCGAGCTTCTTGTCGATAGCGATACGGGCAATCGCATCAATATCAGCTGGCTCCAGATCTGGCGCAACCTTGAGGAAGATTGGCGGCACGCTCTTGGCCTTTGTGGCTTCGTCCCGCGCCGTGATTACGCGATCGAGCAAGTCAGTCAGTGCGCTTTCATCTTGCAGGGCTCGCAAGCCTGGTGTGTTGGGGCTTGAGATGTTGACTGCGAGATAGCTCGCATAGGGCGTCATCATGCGCGTCATCACCGCATAGTCCTGCAGCCGGTCTGCACTGTCTTTGTTAGCGCCGATATTGATGCCGAGGATGCCGCCACGGTCCGCGCGCGCCTGCAATCGCTTGATCGCTGCCTCGCCCCCCTCATTGTTAAACCCCATGCGGTTGATTACCGCTTTGTCTTCAACAAGACGAAACAGGCGCGGTTTGGGATTGCCTGCCTGAGCGAGCGGCGTGATGGAGCCTACTTCTGTAAAGCCGAAACCCATGCTCAGCAGCGCATCAGGAACCTCTGCATTTTTGTCAAAGCCCGCGGCAACGCCAACCGGGTTAGGAAAAGTGAGGCCGGCGACTTCGGTTTGCGCGGCCCCGGGTTGGGCAGGGTTTGAGCGCGGCATTGCTTTCAGGCCGGCCAGTGCGAGCCCGTGAGCTTTTTCAGAATCGAGGGTGAAGAGCGCAGGGCGCATCAAGCGAAACAGCATGGACAATGCCTATGACAAGGAGCCGCAAAACTGTCGAGGCCGATGATAGCGCTCCCATTCACGGGTTAGCCGGCAATCCGGCTTACGCGCATCAAATATTTCACAGAGATGACGAATAAGGTGATGTAAAAGAGTGATTGTTGTCGCTTGCATACAATCGCCGCGAACCGGTTTGAGCTAACAAACTTCTGCGACCCGAAGGGCTCGGCGCAGCGATGCGAAGAGTTCCTCAACTTCAACAGGGCGGCCTCTTTAACAGAGGCCGCCCTTTTTTTCTTTTCAGTTAAAGCACTTGCGAGCGATTGATCGCCGCAGCTGGCGGATGTGATAACATAACCCAACAAGCGGTCGGGTGCCTGCGATGGTGATTCGCCTCCCAACTGCGCAACGCTTTCGCTAACGACTCGCAACAAGACGTTTGGCGTTGAAACGCAGCCAGACCACGCTTACTTGCAAATCGGAACGAATCAGTCTGATTTGAATTGAAAGCGCTATGAGACTGTCAAACCTTGCCGATTATGCTGTGGTCACCATGAGCGCGGCGGCACGCCATTGTGGTGGTGGCCGTGTGTCATCGAGCGAGCTTGCTGCGGAAACTGGTTTGCCTTCGCCCACAGTGCAGAAAGTTGTCACAAAGCTTACATCTGCAGGCTTGCTTCGCTCGGTTCGCGGCGCAGGCGGCGGTTTGCAATTGGCTCGTCCAGCCGCGGCTATAAGCGTTGCCGATATTGTCGAAGCGGTAGAAGGGCCCATCGCGCTGACACAATGTCTCGACGAGCATGCCTGCGATTACGAAGCCGGGTGCAGCGTCAAGCCGCATTGGCCGGTGATCAATAGCGCATTGCGCGGTGCCTTGGCGGCAATCCCTTTGACTCAGCTCACCAGCGATCAACTGCATACGCAAAGCGCGCGCGAGAAGGAAACAGCATGAGCGAAGACCTCAATCTCGACGATGGCGAAGTGATTGACCGCGAAGCCAAAGAGGCCGCCGCCAAGGCTGCCGAGTACGAGCATGGCTGGTCTGCCGATATTGAGACCGAGTTCGCCGAAAAAGGTCTGTCCGAAGATACAGTGCGCTTTATATCGGCCAAGAAAGGCGAGCCTGAATGGATGCTGGAATGGCGGCTGAAGGCCTTCCGCCTGTGGCAAACCATGGAAGAACCCGATTGGGCCAAGCTCGGCTATCCGGAAATCGATTATCAAGACGCCTATTATTACGCTGCGCCTAAGAAAAAGGCTGAACTTGAATCGCTCGATGAACTCGATCCGGCGATCAAGGATGTCTATGACAAGCTGGGCATTCCAGTGGCAGAGCAGGAAGTGCTCGCCGGCGTGAAAGGCGCACGCAAGGTGGCCGTCGATGCCGTGTTTGACAGCGTGTCGGTTGCCACAACTTTCCGTGAAGAGCTTTCCAAGGCAGGCGTGATTTTCCTTTCGATCTCCGAAGCGATCAAGGAATATCCGGAACTGGTGAAGAAGTGGCTCGGCAAAGTCGTGCCGCAGCGCGATAACTTCTTTGCGAC
>WTKI01000269.1 GCA_011524425.1 Altererythrobacter sp.
GCCTTAGCTGCACGAATGGCATTGTCCGTTAGAGGCATTGGGGGCCTTTCTCGTCAAAATCGGCATAAAATGCCCTGTATTTGCTTGAGAAGCCCCCACAGCGGCCCCCAAGAGCCCCCAGCTGTGGGCGAACTTTGACGAACGCCGGCGGCCAAAAACTGCCCAGTATTGGCAGATTTCCGCGGTTTCTTCAACCGTCAGCGAATTGTGATGAATGTGTAAATGGTGCCCAGAAGAGGACTCGAACCTCCACGGGGTTGCCCCCACCGCCACCTGAAGACGGCGCGTCTACCAATTCCGCCATCTGGGCACAGGATGCTGCGACCAAGCGTCGATCAGCAAACAAGCGAGGCGCGCGGTTAGCGCTCGCAATAGCAGTTTGTCAAACACATTGTGTGTGTTGAGCAGACCTTGCATCCATCTCTGCATCACCAGCGCTTGCAGTGCGGCCCATCATGCGGCAAGGCGCTGGGCGGTAACGGACTTCAAACAGGCCTGTAAATCATGTCGACGCCTTCTTCGCTCAACGAAAAGCTGGTCACTGTCTTTGGCGGCAGCGGCTTCCTTGGAACCTATGTCGCACAAGCTTTGCTGGAACGCGGTGCCCGGTTGCGCATCGCGAGCCGTAACCCGGAAAAGAGTTTTGGGTTGAAGCCACTCGCAAACCTGGGCCAGCTCCAGTTCGCCCGCTGCGATATTGGCAATGAAGCGAGCGTTGCTGCCGCATTGGAAGGGGCAGACGCGGTCATAAATCTGGTTGGAATTTTTAACGGCAATACACGCAATATCATGGGTGATGCGCCAGGCGTGATCGCAAGACTCGCAAAGAAACAAGGCGCAAGCGCGTTGGTGCATGTGAGCGCCATCGGAGCAGATGCGCAATCACCTACAGCCTATGCAAGCGCAAAGGCCCTGGGCGAAGCGAATGTCCAAAAAGCCTTCCCTAAAGCCACTATCATCCGTCCTTCGATTATCTTTGGTAAGGATGACAACTTCCTCAATATGTTCGGTCAGATGATAAGCATGGCGCCCGCCTTGCCTGTGTTCGGGCCGGAGGCGCCCATGCAATTGGTGTTTGCAGACGATGTCGCAGAAGCGATCGTATGTGCTGCTGAAAGCCCCAAGAAGCATGGTGGGAAGACGTTTGAGCTGGGCGGGCCGGAGGTCCTCACCATGATGGAAATCAACCAGCGCATTGCCGAGGCGCAGGGCCGCTCTCCGATTTTTATACCCATGCCGGACACAGCGTCAGCGATTTTTGCTGCGCTACCTCTTACACCGATGAGCACCGATCAGTGGACGCTGCTCAAGGGAGGAAATACTGCATCCCCGGATATGCCCGGTTTCAAGCAACTCGGGATCGAGCCTAAGCCCTTAGGACTTTTCCTCGACAAGTGGATGGTGCGTTATCGCAAGCAAGGCAGGTTCGGCGCGATGGCGGAAAAGCAGCCGAACTAGGCTTCGCTCGCTGATCCATCGGTTGCATTCGGCGTCTCTTTTGCCTCGCCTTCGATCAAATTGACCGGTTCGACTATCAACACGGCCCCTTCGCTTCCGATAATGCGCACGCGCGCGCCCGCTTCCATGTCAGGACCGCGCGCAAGCCACTCGCTGTCGCCATGCTTGATCCGACCTGTTCCGCCATCGAAGGTGGAAGCGACAACAGCTGTCTCCCCTACCAAGCGGCCTCCACGCTGATTGAGCAGAGGATCAGAGCTCTCGATCGGGGAATCGCGCAAGAACCTCTTAGCGCTAAATGCTGCGATGAGCGAAAGGGAGACAAACACGATAATCTGAATGGGCAAGCCTAAACCGATGCTTAAAGTCAGCAAGCCAGTCGCAATCGCCGCGAGCGCAAGCCAGATCAGGTATACGCCAGGAACCAGCATCTCCAGCGAGCCAAGAACCAGGCCCAAAGTGATCCATAGCCAGTGGGCTTCGAAAGTGCCAAACTGGTCCATCAGCTATCCCCGGAGCGTGGAACGCTTGTGCGGGCCCGTGATGACGGCAACGGCTGCCCGGAACGGCCGCCGGTCGTTACATCGCCTTCCGAGGGCTGGATCGCATCACGCACCAGCTCCCCAATACCGCCCAAAGAGCCGATCAGATTGGTCGCTTCAACCGGGAACAGGATGGTCTTGGCATTAGGACTTTCCGCAAACTTGCCGACAGCCTTGGTGTATTCTTGAGCCACGAAATAATTGATTGCCTGGCTGCCAGAGGCAGCAATCGCGTCAGATACCATTTGCGTCGCTTTCGCTTCTGCTTCGGCGGCTCGCTCGCGCGCTTCTGCATCACGGAAGGCGGCTTCTCGTTTGCCCTCTGCTTCCAGAATTGCCGATTGCTTCGAACCCTCTGAACGCAGGATCGCGCTGGTTTTATCGCCTTCTGCTTCGAGGATTTCAGCGCGCTTCAAGCGCTCTGCTTTCATTTGGCGCGCCATCGCTTCGGAAATGTCATGCGGCGGACGGATGTCTTTGATTTCAACGCGCGTGATCTTCACACCCCAAGGCGAGGTTGCGTGATCCACCACGGCCAGCAGCCGCGCATTGATCTCGTCGCGTTTGGACAATGTCTCGTCCAAGTCCATAGAGCCCATCACTGTGCGCAGGTTCGTGGTAGTGAGCGCCATGATCGCAGCATATAGGTTGGCGACTTCATAGGCTGCCTTGCCAGCATCCAGCACTTGGAAAAACACCACAGCATCCACGCCGACCATCGCGTTGTCTTTCGTGATGATCTCCTGGCCCGGAATATCGAGGACTTGCTCCATCATATTCACTTTCTGGCCGATCCGATCGATGAAAGGGACGATGATATGCAAGCCGGGCTGCGCAGCGACTGTAAAGCGACCGAGGCGTTCAATGGTATAGACAAAGCCTTGCTTGACCACGCGCACTGCCATCAACAGGAACACGATCAGCAGAAACACCAGAGCAATCAGCACGAATTCCATCAGGATTCTCTCCCCCTAAAAGACCAATTTCGCAAAGATAACCTGTGCTTGGCATTACTCCAAGCAAAACCGGATTCGCCAATGCGGCGCCATACTCAGCTTTGTGAAAGGTCGGGGCTGCGATAGTCTGCCTCGCTTCAGGAGACTCGCCTATGCTGAGCTGGTATCGTCGTCGCTATCTTGATCTGCTAGCTTCGATCTACATTTACAACGAACATCGCGGCTACACTGCGCTCGATCGAGTGCTGGAAGCCGTACGCGCCCGCTGCGCACCAGATGATCCTCTTATCGGCTTGATTGAAAAGCACCGGGCAGATGAGCGCAAGCACTACGTGATGTTCAAGCGTTGGTTCGAATTGCAAGGCAAGCGGCCGATGCAGCTCGACCGCACTTTCGGTCATATCGACCGCTTCATAGAGATCATGTTTGGCACCCCAATCGATGCGCTTGACACAGATCAGGTCATTGCGCGCGATGAGCTGTTTGAACGGCTGTGCCGGGTCATTTCTCTGACCGAGCAGCGCGGCTTCAAGCAAGTGGAGATCCTGCTTGCGAACAGCCATGTGCGCTCTGATGCAACGCTGGTGCGGATTTTCGAAGTGATCCATCGCGACGAGCCCAGCCACTGGGCTCCTTATGATCAATGGCTGCAAGACAACGCCAAGCGCGATTCCAAATGGTGGGAGCGCATGATCGATGGCTTCATCCACTCTGAGTTGTTGTTCCTGAAACTGCCGGTGCTGTTTCTCAATCCGTTTGTAAAACGGCGAACAGATTGGGCCGACGATGGCGAGATAGATCCAGATCGATATGCAGAGCGGTTACAACCAGTTAGTGCCAAGGCTTTGCCTGCGTGACAGACCCCCAGCCGCAGGAGGAACTTCCAAAAGGCAGTCTCATATCGCGGCTGCTGCGCATTCGTGTGGGCTGGATGCTGGTCCGTAATACGGTTGTAAGCGCAGGGGTATTTGTGATCGGTCTGGGTGTTCTCTGGCTGTTGGTCGAGCGGGCCGGGATGGACGAAGTACCCGCTTCTGGCATTGGCTTTGCTATCGCCACGACGCTTCATTATGCGTTAGGTCGCAGTTGGATTTTCCGCGGAACTGACCGTGGGCTGGCTAGCGGCTTTGCGCTGTTCTTGCTGAACGGTGGCATCGGCCTAGGGTTAACAATGGCGCTCATGGCCGCGCTGCTTGCGGCCACTCCGATCCACTATCTAGTGGCTCGGATTTTGGTGTCCGTAATTGCAGGTCTGGCAGTTTTCGTGCTGAACGCTGTGTGGAATTTCCGCCGTGTCTGATTAGCTTGCGGCTTTGCGCATATCAGCCAGATCCACGACATCGCCGGGTCTGTTGCAGCATGTGTCCACTTCAGCGACCGATCCGTCTGCGCGTTTGCCCACATTTTCGCGTTTCACGAGCCATAAATCCTTATGCGTCAGGATGCGGCCATCATGCGCAAGGATGGAGACTGGGCCAATCGGCAACCGATCCGCTTCATCGACAAGGACGGGATCTTCTGAAAACTCCGCTCCGTATTTTTGGCCCCATTGGCGCAATGCAAGCATGGCGGGGAGCAAATCAAAGCCCTTTTCCGTCAAACGGTATTCGATCTTACGGCGGTCATCCGCGCACGGCTCGCGTTTGAGAATCCCGTGCTCGACGAGCTTGGCAAGGCGATTGGAAAGGATATTGCGAGCAATTCCAAGCTCGCTCAAATACTCTTCAAAATGATGCAGCCCGTTGAAACTCGCGCGCAGGATCATGAAGGACCAACGCTCCCCCATAACTTCCAGCGCTTGCGGTAATCCGCATTCAATCAGTTCGCGTAGAGGTTCCCGAATATCGCCCATCGTGAAATCAGTCCTTTCCCTGCAACCTATTTAGCGTCGAATCCTCGATCTGCAAATCCTGCACTACAGCAGAATCCCTGTTGTCGAAAAAATTTCAGTTTCTTGTTGCAACTCACTTTCTATCTATGTAGGTAGTGATTCGCAACTGGTATTGAATTGAAACCTAATTGGCGTAATTTTGAGCTTTGGCAATCGGGCCTGCCTCCTCCTCTCAAGGCCCATCGACGAAAGGAACCCCTGATGACTCTCTCCCTCCCCCGCTCAGGCCGCTTGAGTGTTCTCGCTATGGCGCTCGCCTATACCATCGTTACCTTCGGAACACTCGTTTCCCCCGCACCGGCGGAAGCCAAATCCGGGCCCTACTACACAGCTGAACTCGCTGAACCAGCAAGCGACAACCGCGTTGTGGCCAGCGGCGTCGCATGGTCTTGCAAGGGCACGACATGCGTTGCGGGCAAAGGCTCATCACGCCCACTGCGCATCTGTAGAGGTCTTCAGCGCGAATTTGGCGAAATCGTCAGCTTCACTTCACGTGGTGAAGACATGGCTCAAGAGCGTTTAGCTAAGTGCAACGGCCGCTAAGGTCATCTTGCAACCTAAGTATCTCCATCCGGCATACTCTCCACAGCGGGTGGATCGAGAACCCCCGGCGCGCAGTCCCCAACTGCGCCGGGGGTTTTTCTCATCCGTCAAAGGAGGCCGCGTGCGGCAAGATCGCGCTGCAAACGCAGGGCGTCTTGAAACAGGTGAACTTGCCATCCCAATCCAGCAGCGGCTTCGATATTGGCGGCGTTGTCATCGATAAAAAGCATGTCCTGCGGCTGATAGCCAAACCGCTTGGCCGCTAGCGCAAAAATGGCCGGATCCGGCTTAGCCAGGCGCTCTTCACCGGATACAACAATATCTGAAAAATGATTTAGGACAGGCTGTGTTGGCAGGAACATCTGCCAAAATTCTGCACCGAAATTCGTGATCGCAAACAGCGCCGTTCCACGTTTTGCGAGCGCCTCTATCAATGGAGCTGTTCCCGGTACAGGCCCCGGAATTGTTTCCAGAAAGCGCTCTGCATAAGCATCGATCAGTTCCGCATATTGAGGAAATTCCCGCTGACGCTCCGGCACCATTTCATCAAGCGGCCGACCCGCATCATGCTGAAAATGCCATTCTTCTGTCACAACATGCGTCAAAAACCAGTCGAGCTCAGACGGATCATCGATCAACTTGGCAAACAGAGCGCGCAATTCCCACTGCACTATTACTCGCCCGACATCGAATACGACGGCCTTTATGTCCTGCGGTCGTGTCAAATCCGCCCCTCTTGAACGACAAGGGCCCGCTCACCCGATAATGGTGGCAGGCCCCTTAAATGCGTTTGCACCAACTTTTTCTTGTCGCGAAGCCCCGTTTGCAGCGCACTTATCGCACGGCAGCAATGGAAGGGAACAATGCTTTGGTCTGCAAGCCCATATCGGCCGCAGGAAGAGCCATTATCCCTGACGGGCTTTGAAGCGACGGTT
>WTKI01000082.1 GCA_011524425.1 Altererythrobacter sp.
ATGGGCTGATGGGTTAACCTTCTACCCAATTTCGAGGTGGGAAGCAGAATTTCTTGCCGGTAACAGGTCGCATCGGTTTTGAGACAGGCTATGACCCCTTTCAATCTTGGGCGAACAATGATCGCGTTGGGCACAATCGGAGTTCCCTTGTGCCTTTGGCAATTGAATCAAGGGCGATTGCTTGAAGACACACCATACCTCGGCACCCTATCATTGCTTGCCTTTGGCTCTTTTCTAGTATGGCGTTACCCGCGCAAGCCGGTCGACTGACTTGAATTCAAAACTGATCAAGCGTTGATTGAAATCAGCATCCCAAATTGGGTGGTTAGCGGACAAGCCTTTCTCCCGAAGCCAGATCTTATTCAGGGACCCGCTCTCCCTTCCAGTCGTAACAGCCGCCTGATTGCTCAGGCACCAGGCCATCGATCACTCGCAGCAAGTTGGCCGCAGCATCCTCAGGCGAAGTCAGTTGCTCAGCAGGCAAGCCTGACTGAAACGGCTCGCTTAGCCTTGTGTCCACCGTTCCAGGATGGAGCGAGACAACAACTGCATCCTTGTGCGTCCGGCCAAGTTCAATTGACCAATTGCGCACCAGCATGTTGAGTGCCGCTTTGCTTGCGCGATAGCTGTGCCACCCGCCAATCCGGTTGTCGCTGATCGAACCTACTCTTGCAGATAACACCGCGAAGACCGCCCTACCCTGGCGCGGGAACAGCGGCAGCATATGCTTGGCGATAAGTGCAGGACCGACAGTGTTCAGGCGTAGCGCTTGCTCCATCGCGGCTACATCAAGGCGTTTGTAACTGCGCTCTGGCCCTGTTCCATCCGGCAATGTCAAAGCCCCTGTTGCAACCACAACCAATTGCGGGGGATCATCGCGCATCTTGTCTGCAGCTGCCTCAATGCTGTCTTCATCGGTCAAATCAAAGGCAAAGGGAACGGTGAGGTGTGGTGCCGCAGCCTTGCCCTTTCGCGACCCTGCAAAAATGCGCTCTATGCCCCTTTCCGCAAGCGCTTCGCACAGAGCCGAGCCGATCCCGCCGGATGCGCCAAAAACAGCTGCGGATTGCAGCCAGCCAGCATCGCTATGTCCTACATCATTCATACCCGCTAGACGGTTGAAATGCGTGCTGAGTTCCGCCTCTTCCTTAGAATGTCTGAAGGTCAAATGTCAGGGCACGAGTTTTTGTTCTTGGACTGTGTGCCATTTGTCCCATTTCAGCTTCTGAGGCGTTCGCTTCGAAAGCACACAACGGGCCTCTCAAAACTCTCAACATAGCCCGCTTGCCTCATACGAAGGACACGCTAGATAGGTCTGCAAACAAAGACGGGATTCACATCAGACATGGCTACTTTCACGCTTCCGGCCAATTCCAAGATCCGCAAAGACGGTAAAACGCACAAGGCGGAAGGGGCAAAGCGCACTAAGACTTTCAAGATTTACCGCTTCGATCCCGATAGCGGCAAAAATCCCAGCTATGACAAGTTCGAGATTGATCTCGACAATTGCGGTCCCATGGTTCTTGACGCGCTGTTCAAGATCAAGAACGAGATTGACCCGACACTGACCTTCCGCCGCTCATGCCGTGAAGGGATTTGCGGGTCCTGCTCCATGAATATGAACGGCAAGAACGGTCTCGCTTGCACCACCGCGATTGAAGATCTCCCTGGCGAAGTTCGCATCACGCCGCTGCCGCATATGGACGTGATCAAGGATCTGGTGCCGGACTTCACGCATTTCTATGCGCAATACGCATCGATCCGTCCTTGGCTGCAAACTGTTAGCACGACGCCAAGCGGCAAAGAGCGTTTGCAATCGCCTGAACAGCGCGAAAAGCTCGATGGCCTTTATGAATGCATCTTGTGTGCATGCTGCTCGACCAGTTGCCCGTCTTACTGGTGGAATTCCGACAAATTCCTTGGCCCGGCCATTTTGCTGCAAGCCTATCGTTGGCTGGCTGACAGCCGCGACGAAATGACGGGGGAGCGGCTCGATCAGCTCGAAGATCCTTTCCGTCTCTATCGCTGTCACACGATCATGAACTGCGCGAATGTGTGTCCAAAGGGACTGAGCCCTGCCAAAGCGATTGCGGAAACCAAGAAGATGATGGCCGAACGGGCGATCTGATCGCGCGCCTTGTGCTTAAAGACGACGTTTTCGATCATCGGCCGGATCCGGAAAACCCGGGCTGGCATCTTTGGAATTTGAAGGACGAGACGCTCTTCAATGGCGCGGTTATGGGCAAACTCATCACGCGCAAGGAAGCTGCGTCATGCCGCCTGCGCATGTTTCCCGAGCGCAAGCATGAAAACCTTCAAGGCAACATCCATGGGGCAGTGACACTCGGCTTGATCGATATCGCTCTGTTTTCAACCATGCATGTAGTGGGCACAGGCAATGCCGGTCCATCTGTTACTTTGGAACTCTCTACGCAGTTTATCGGCGGCGGCGATCCCAAACGGCCGCTGGATGCGGTAACGGAAATCATGCGCGAAACGGGCCGGTTGGTTTTTGTGCGCGGCGAAGTCGTGCAGGATGAAGACCGCATAGCGGCCTATAGCGGTATCATTCGCAAGTTCGCTGCGCCGAAAGAGGCTTGAATGAGCAGCATGCTCGCCCGGTACGAGCGTTTGATCGAAGCGGGTGAATTGCGCGAAGACGCCGATCAGAGACGCGCTGCAGCCCGCTTGGATGCGCTGCAAAAAGAGCTCGAAAGCCAGCGTCCGGGCGGCTTACTCGGCCAGTTCTTCGGCAGAAAGGCGCCCAATCCGCGCGGTGTTTACATGTGGGGCGGCGTCGGGCGCGGGAAGTCCATGCTGATGGATCTGTTCGTCGAAACCCTCAGCATCGAAGAAAAGCGCCGCGTGCACTTTCACGCCTTCATGCTGGAAGTCGACCAGATGATGCGGGAGGCACGCCAAAGCGATCCCGGCGATCCCATTGCAAAGGTTGCAAAGCTGATAAGCGAGGATGTTCGCTGTCTCGCCTTTGACGAGATGGTGGTCAACAATACCGCCGATGCGGCAATCATGGCCCGGTTGTTCACTGCGCTGATGGTCGAAGAGCAAGTGACTATTGTCACGACCAGTAACCGCCCGCCCAAGGATCTGTATAAGGATGGCCTCAACCGCTCGCTTTTCCTGCCATTCATCGAACTTGTAGAAGAGCAGCTGGATATTGTCCCTCTGGATGGACCGGTTGATTACAGACTTGAACGCTTAGGCGGGATCGATAGCTGGAATGCCCCTTTCGGCGATGCAGCAACATCCAAAGCGCGCGAGGCTTTCTTCCGATTGACGGATTACGATCCTCAAGATGCAGAGCATGTCCCTAGCGCTGAGCTGGACCTGGGTGGTGGACGAAAATTGCATGTCCCCAAGAGCCTCAAAGGCGTCGCTGTGTTCAGCTTTAAGAAGCTTTGCGCGGACAATCGCGGCGCAGCAGACTATCTGGCGATTGCGCGCAGCTATCACACGGTCATTCTCGTAGGCATCCCAATGATGGGGCCGGAAAACCGCAATGAAGCGATCCGCTTCACGAAGTTGATTGATGCACTCTACGAAATGCGGGTGAAGCTGTTTGTGACCGCTCAGGCGCAGCCGGAAGCGCTCTATACATCCGGCGATGGGAGCTTTGAGTTTGAGCGCACCGTTAGCCGCTTGATGGAAATGCAAAGCGCCGAATACATGGCGCTGGGCCATGGCATTGATGCCGATAAGATGTCAGACTAACAGCTCGCCTGCAGGGCCATGCCCAAGGAAATTGGCCGGAGACGCGCTTGCTCCGTAAGCACCAGCACAAAACACAGCGACAATATCTCCCACATCAGCTCGCGGAAGCTCAGCTTTGTCTGCGAGCCGATCAAGCGGCGTACACAAGCAGCCGACAACATTGGCCACTTCGTCCCGCTCTGCGTCAAATCGGCTTGCGATCGCGACTGGATAATTGCGGCGCACAACCGTGCCGAAATTGCCGGAGGCAGCGAGTTGATGATGCAACCCTCCGTCGGTCAC
The DNA here is from genome assembly GCA_011524425.1 of Altererythrobacter sp. Taxonomy (GTDB): domain Bacteria; phylum Pseudomonadota; class Alphaproteobacteria; order Sphingomonadales; family Sphingomonadaceae; genus Erythrobacter. Next base: position 4,015 of record WTKI01000082.1, read on the forward strand.
GAGATAGGTGACGCCGTGGCTTACCTTACGGTCAACTATGCGCGTGAGATAAACGCCTGCTTCACCGACAAGAAAACGCCCAAGTTCCAGACAAAGCTCTGTCTTGGCCAGCTCTGGCGGCAAATTTGATATCGCTTCTGTCAGCGCAGCGCCCAGTGCATGCAGGTCAAGCGGTTCATCGCCCGGGAAATAGGGTATGCCAAAGCCGCCACCCATATTGAGCTTAGGCAAAGGTACACCGATTTCACCTGATAGCCGCGCAGCAAGCGCGATCACATTGCTCTGCGCTTCGATCACCGCGTCTGCGTTAAGGGCTTGGCTGCCAGTGAAAATGTGCAGGCCGCGCCATTCAGCCCCCGCTTTGATCAGATGACTCGCCAAAGCCGGTACGCGCTCAGCATCTATGCCGAAGGGCTTTGCTCCTCCACCCATTTTCATGCCAGAGCCGCGCAGCTCGAAGTCAGGGTTCACGCGGATTGCGACGCGCGGCGTAATGTCCAGCTTCTTCGCGATGGCGAGCGTGCGCTCCGCTTCCCCTTCACTCTCGCAATTCAGCGTAACACCTGCCCTAACCGCTGCTTCGAGTTCATCATCTCGCTTGCCAGGCCCTGCAAAGCTGACCCGCGCCATGTCGATACCCTGGCTTTGAAGCAAAGCCATCTCGCCCGATGACGCGATATCAAATCCGTCAGCCAAGCCCGCCATATGTTCAACCACTGGCGCAAAGGGATTGGCTTTGACCGCATAGTTCACACCAATCCGTTCCGGCAACACCGCTCGCAATTCCGCCATGCGCGCATCCAGTTGGTCGCGGGCATAGACAAACAAAGGCGTTCGCCCCGCGCGTTCAACCAGAGCGGAGACTGTCTCGCCGCCGATCACCAGCTCTCCGTCACGCGCTGTAAAGCCTGCCGGAATAGGGCCAAGCGCTTTGGGCTTCATGCGGACAGCTCCTTAAGCAATGCGGTGCGGTCGATTTTGCCATTGGGGTTCAAAGGCATCGCATCTTTCCAATGGATTTGGGCTGGTTGCATGAAATTGGGCAGCTCTTTGCTGAGGAATTTCGGCAGCTTTTCTTCAAATCCATCAACCCCTGGCTCTGCCCGCACAACCAAATGCACTGCGTGGCCCAATCGTTCATCCGGTAGCCCCAAGGCCACTGCCTCAGCCACCAACCCGCTCGCCAGCGCGCCCTCTTCCACTTCTTGCGGGCTGATGCGATTACCTGCGCTTTTGATCATCGCATCGCGCCGCGCAACAAAATAGAGCAAGCCGTTCGCCTCGCGCTTGACGCTGTCTCCAGACCACACTGCCGTTCCGCCATAGTCACTTGCCTTAGGCGCAGGCTTGAAACGCTTCGCCGTGCGCTCCGGGTCTTGCCAATATCCTTGCGCAACCAAAGGCCCGCAATGAACCAGCTCGCCTTCCTGACCTGGCTCCGCGACATCACCGTTTTCATCGATCACCATGATTTCAGCGAAAGGAATTGCGCGCCCCATTGAAGTAGGATGCTCATCGACGAGTTGCGGGTCGAGATAGGTCGAACGAAATGCTTCTGTCAGACCATACATCGGATAAAGGTCTGCTTCAGGGAAGATGCGCCTTAGGTCTGCCACTAGATCACGGGTGAGCGCGCCGCCGGAATTGGTCATACGCCGCATTTTTGAAACAGCTTCTTCGCTCCAATCAAGCTCTGTCAGCTGCACCCAAAGCGGTGGGACGGCGGCAAGCGTCGTCACACCATGTTGAGCGCACGCCTTCATGACGTCGCGCGCAAACAGATAGTCTAGCGGCGCGACGCTGCCCCCTGCATACCAAGTCGAAAGCAGCTGGTTTTGCCCATAATCGAACGAAAGCGGCAAGACGCCCAGCGTCACATCATCGCTCGCAAGCTTTAGATAGTGCGCAACACTCACCGCACCGAGCCAGAGGTTCGCATGGCTCAAGACCACACCCTTGGGCCGTCCGGTTGAACCAGACGTATAAAGAATTGCAGCCAAATCATCCGGTTGCGCTTGAGACGGTGGGAGCCCGGCTTCCAGCTTGTAAGCCGCTTCAAGCGCATCATTTTCCAGCCAGGTGGAACAATGGTCGGCAACATCACCAGCGTCCAAGCTGTTCATCCGCCCTTTGTTCGCGATCAGCATGCTCGCTCCGCTATCGCTCAGGATATGTGCCGCTTGCGCACGCTTGAGCAGAGGGTTGATCGGGACATGCACCAGGCCAGCGCGCGGCGCAGCCAAAGGCAGCAGGCAGGTAAGCTCACCCTTGGCATCCCAACTGGCAACCCTTGCCCCGCTCTCCGGAATTT
>WTKI01000349.1:0-4186 GCA_011524425.1 Altererythrobacter sp.
AGATTTGCCCGACATTCATGCGCGAAGGCACGCCCAGCGGGTTCAGCACGATATCAACCGGCGTACCGTCTTCTAGGAACGGCATGTCTTCAACCGGCAGGATGCGCGAAATCACACCCTTGTTTCCGTGACGGCCCGCCATCTTGTCGCCTGGCTGCAGCTTGCGCTTCACAGCAACGAAGACCTTGACCATCTTAAGCACGCCCGGAGCGAGCTCGTCACCGCGCTCAAGCTTTTCCTTACGGTCTTCGAACTTGTCGTCGATAACCTTGGCCGCTTCGTCATACTGGGACTTTACCGCTTCAAGCTGCGCCTGACGTTTGTCGTCAGCAACTGCAAACTTGAACCATTCGTGACGCTCGACCTCAGCCAGCACCTCTTCTGTCACCTTAGAGCCCTTCTTGACCCCTTTAGGTGCAGCCGATGCCGTCTGGCCCAGCAGCATGTCGCGAAGACGGTTATAGGTTGCGCGATTAAGGATCGCGCGTTCGTCCTGGCTGTCCTTGCGCAGCCGCTCGATCTCTTCGTTCTGGATCGCGCGGGTACGGTCATCAATCTCGATACCGTGGCGGTTGAAGACGCGAACTTCCACGACTGTTCCGGCCACACCCGGAGGCAGGCGCAGCGAAGTATCGCGAACATCTGAAGCTTTCTCACCAAAGATCGCGCGCAAAAGCTTCTCTTCCGGCGTCATCGGGCTTTCGCCTTTCGGCGTAATCTTGCCGACGAGGATATCGCCAGGATGCACTTCTGCACCGATGTAAACGATGCCCGCTTCATCAAGGTTACGCAGCGCTTCTTCGCCCACGTTCGGGATATCGCGGGTGATGTCTTCAGGCCCAAGCTTGGTGTCGCGAGCCATCACCTCGAATTCCTCGATATGGATCGAAGTGAACACGTCGTCTTTCACGATGCGCTCGCTGATCAGGATCGAGTCCTCGTAGTTATAGCCATTCCAAGGCATGAACGCGACAAGGCTGTTGCGGCCAAGAGCCAGCTCACCAAGGTCGGTAGATGGACCATCAGCAATGATATCGCCTGCTTCAATCGTCTCGCCCACTTTCACCAGCGGACGCTGGTTGATGCAGGTGTTCTGGTTGGAGCGCTGGAATTTCTGCAGCGTGTAGATGTCAACGCCCGATTGACCTGGTTCTACATCGCCGATTGCGCGGATAACGATACGCGTCGCATCGACCTGGTCGACGATACCGCCGCGGGTCGCTGCAATCGCTGCGCCGGAATCGCGGGCAACGGTCTCTTCCATGCCAGTACCGACCCAAGGCGCTTCTGCCTTGACCAGCGGCACAGCCTGACGTTGCATGTTTGAACCCATGAGCGCACGGTTCGCGTCATCGTTCTCAAGGAACGGAATCAGCGAAGCGGCAACGGATACGAGCTGCTTAGGCGAAACGTCCATCAGAGTGATCTGGTCACGCGGCGCCATGAAGTAGTCACCGTTCTGCCGGGCAGAGACAAGTTCCTCTTCGAAGCTACCGTCTTTCTTCAGCTCAGCAGACGCCTGCGCCACCGTGTGCTTCTGCTCTTCCATTGCAGAAAGATACACGACATCGCCTGAGACCTTGTTGTCCTCGATCCGGCGATAGGGCGTTTCAATGAAGCCGTATTTGTTGACGCGGCTGAACGATGCCAGCGAGTTGATCAGACCGATGTTCGGGCCTTCCGGCGTTTCAATCGGGCAGATACGGCCATAATGCGTCGGGTGAACGTCGCGGACTTCAAAGCCTGCACGCTCACGCGTCAAACCGCCTGGGCCCAGCGCTGAAACGCGGCGCTTATGCGTCACTTCAGACAGTGGGTTGGTCTGGTCCATAAATTGCGACAGCTGAGAGGAACCGAAGAATTCGCGCACAGCGGCAACAGCCGGCTTTGCGTTGATCAAGTCGTTCGGCATCACCGTGCTGACATCGACAGAGCTCATACGCTCCTTGACTGCGCGCTCCATGCGCAAGAGGCCAACGCGGTACTGGTTTTCCAGCAATTCGCCGACAGAGCGAACGCGGCGGTTGCCCAGGTTATCGATGTCATCAACATCGCCCTTGCCGTCTTTCAGGCCGACCAGTTCCTTCACCACAGCAAGGATGTCTTCCTTGCGCAGAGTCGTCACTGTATCCTCAGCATCCAATGCCAAACGCATGTTGAGCTTCACGCGGCCAACGGCTGAGAGGTCGTAACGCTCGCCATCAAAGAACAGGCCTTCGAACAGCGCTTCTGCGGTTTCCTTCGTTGGCGGCTCGCCCGGACGCATGACCTTGTAGATCGCTTCCAGACCTTCATCGCGATTTTCAGCCTTGTCCGCTTTCAGCGTGTTACGGATCCAAGGGCCAGTGTTCACTTCGTCAATATCGAGCAGCTCAAGCTTGTCGATGCCAGCAGCGTCGAGCTTTTCCAGATTGTCCGGAGACACCTCGTCGCCTGCTTCAATATAGATGCGGCCGGTTTTTTCATCGATCAGATCATTGGCAGCATAACGGCCAAAAATCTCTTCCGTTGGAAGCAGCAGATCCTTCAGACCATCCTTGGCTGCCTTGTTAGCAGCGCGCGGCGAAATTTTCTGCCCAGCCGGGAAAACTTCTTCGCCGGTCTTTGCATCAACCAGCGCAAATGCCGGCTTCTGGCCGCGCCATGCTTCTGCAACGAACGGGATCTTCCAACCGTCTTTAGCGCGCGCCCAAGACACAGTGTCATAGAAGAAGTGCAGGATTTCTTCGCTATCGAGCCCTAGCGCGTAAAGCAGCGCTGTTACCGGCAGCTTGCGCTTGCGGTCGATGCGGACATTGACGATGTCTTTCGCGTCGAATTCAAAGTCAAGCCAGCTGCCGCGATAAGGGATCACGCGCGCCGCAAACAGCAACTTGCCTGATGAGTGCGTTTTGCCGCGGTCATGGTCAAACAGCACACCAGGCGAACGGTGCATCTGGCTGACGATCACGCGCTCTGTGCCATTGATAATAAAGGTGCCGTTCTCTGTCATGAGCGGCATATCGCCCATGTAAACGTCTTGCTCTTTAATATCCAAAACCGAACGCGTTTCAGTTTCCTGGTCGACTTCGAACACGATCAGACGCAGGGTCACTTTCATCGGCGCTGCATAAGTGATGCCACGCTGACGGCATTCTGTAGTGTCGTATTTCGGCGGCTCTAGCTCGTAATGCACAAAGTCGAGTTCTGCAGTGCCAGCAAAATCGCGGATCGGGAAAACGCTGCGCAGCGTCTTTTCAAGGCCCGATACGTAGTCGATTTCCTTGTTGGAACGCAGGAACTGCTCGTAACTCTCGCGCTGAACCTCAATCAGGTTCGGCATCTGCACTGCTTCGTGGATGTCCCCGAAGATCTTGCGGATGCGGCGCTTGGCTGTGCCCTGCGGGGCAGCGGCCTTCTTTGTCGATTTCGCCTTGGTAGCCATGGAAGAGATATGCCTCTTTAATATTTATGTCCGCGCACAGATGCTTGCGAACATCTCTCGTGAATGCTTTTGCGTCACGCGAAGATGGCTTCGTATCGGACGCGAAAAGGCCGCAGCGAATGGCGCGACCGACCGGTCCCGCTGCTGCAGCTTGATAAAGCGTCGCGATAATGAAGCCCGCTCTCTTCCATTCCTAAGACCGATCCCCGCGCATGAATCAGCCTTGCTCGAAGCCAGCGGTTGACAGGCATTTAGGAATGGACGCACGCCTTGTCAATCGGGCCCTTCGCGTGCCACATCGCGCGGTATGGCTATATGTTGCAAGGGAGCGAAATATGAATGATGTGCAGGCATCCGATCCGCTCCGCAGCCCTGCTGAATTTATGCTGATGGTTCGCGGTCTGACCCGTGCCAAAAGGACAGCGATGGTGCCCGGACTCATTGCACAGGCGCGCGCCCGATATTCCGGCGATCCCTTGTGGGAACAGACCATTCGGCACGTGGTCGCGCATCTCATCCCGGGATTTCACGCCCCAATGCTTCACGACACAGCGCGCAACACCGTCTACCGCGAAGCTTTGATCAAGCTTGCGCCCGGCAAGACAGTGCTGGACATCGGCACAGGCTCCGGCTTGCTTGCCATGATGGCTGTACGTGCAGGCGCGGCCCATGTGTATGCGTGTGAAGCCAACGCAATCCTTGCCGCCGCTGCCAAAGATGCGATTGCCGCAAATGGCATGAGCGAGCAGATCACTGTCTTCG
>WTKI01000349.1:4286-6275 GCA_011524425.1 Altererythrobacter sp.
GCTGCCAAAGATGCGATTGCCGCAAATGGCATGAGCGAGCAGATCACTGTCTTCGCTCAGCACTCTACAGACCTTGATCGCGAACGGGATCTCAAGGGCGGGGTCGATCTGGTTGTGTCTGAAATCCTTGCAGACGATTTGCTTGGCGAAGCGATGCTGCCCTCGCTTGAACATGCACGCAATGCCTTGTGCTTGCCAGATGCAGTGTTTGTGCCTGGCAGGGTCTGGGCGCAAACAGCATTGGCGAACTATTCAGGCTTTACTGACGAAAGCAGCGCAGAGGTCGAAGGCTTTGATCTGTCTGCCCACACATCTCTGCTTTCCCGGCGAACAAGCGTGAAGGCCAACCACACTGGGCTTCAATTGCTGTCTTCTCCTGCCACTGCGTTCGCCTTTGATTTCGGGATGGACAAGCCGCATGCGGCCACAGACAGCCAGCAGGTGACAGTGACTGCGCATGCAGGCCAGGCCAACGCGATTGCGCAATGGATCGGCTTTGAATGCGCATCCGGGCATGCTTATGAAAATGCGCCTGGAACCGCTGAAGGCATGCATTGGAGAGTTCAGCTTACGCCGATCGCGCCTTTGCGGCTCGAACAAGGTCAAGCTGTCACAATCGGAGCTCATCGCGACCAATTGGGCATGGTGCTGAACCTGGCGCAGCAAAGCTGAGCTGCTCACGCTACGCCGACCATCGAGCGAAGGTGGGTAGGGAAATTCGGGTTCATCCCTGATATGCCGTCAGCATTATGCCTCAACGCACAACCAGAGGGCGGCCAGCCCACCCGGACATTCTCACTCCTACAGAATGGAAAGTCGCGGACAGCGTGCGGCACGGGCTGAACAATCCTCAGATCGCAAAGCGGCACCAAATTTCGCGCAATGCCGTCAAATTTCACATGTCCAACATTCTATCGAAGCTTGGGATGGCCTCTCGGCAAGAGCTGCAATGCTGGCCAGGTATAGCCGCAGGAAGTGCAATGGAAGAAAGGTCGACCATGACGAACACCGCCCCTTTTGGAGCCATCGGGCAAATCGCCCGCAGTGTTAGCAATATAGAAGAAGCTCGCATCTGGTATCGAGAGGTTCTCGGACTGGAACCTCTCTTCGATGCCGGAAATATGGCCTTTTTTGCCTGCAACGGAGTGCGGTTGATGCTGACAGAAGGCGAGGCTGGTCCTGAGTCGATTCTCTATTTCCGCACCGGCAATATTCACCAAAAGTGTGACGCTATGTCTGCGAAAGGCGCTAAGATCCTGTCGGCACCTCACTGCGTGCACCGTCACGAAGACGGGACAGAAGAATGGATGGCCTTTGTCGAGGACAATGACGGCAGGCCGCTGGGCCTGATGGCGAGCGTAGCCGGCTAGCCCAGCTTTAGCCTTCTCCATTTTACCATTCGATTCGTGAGGGGGCTTGCCGATTGTTGCGCAGTCCGCCCTTCTAGGACCTCCCCTCCGCCACTCGGCAACTCAAAAATTTGCTGGAAAAAGGCCCGATAAATCAGTCCTATATCTGATTTTCGATATGTGACATATTGTTTTTCAATAATATTGCTTGACGATAAACAATGCGTCTCTTATTGATTATCAATATTGAACATCTAGGAGATCGATAAATGTCACAGATCAAGCAACAATCCCTCGCCGCAATCATGGCTGTCATTGTCTCAGTCGCTTCATTGCAAGCCATCGTCACTGTTCCGCCAGCACAAGCGCAAATTTCCGACGCTCAGCTGGTTGAGCTCGCTTAAGCCAGCTCAGCCACACTCCGGTCGACAAACAGGGATCATACCATGTCTACAAGAACCACTGACCCGCTGCTGCTGGCAGGTCGCGTCCTCACTTTGATAATGCAAGGCATAATGGCCCTTGGCGTAGCTGCCTTGACTATCGTCTTGCCCGCCATCGTCTTTTTCCAAGACAAGATTAACGCTGAGATCGCCAGTGAAGTGGCGGTCGGGCCAGGCACCACAGCAACAGATTTGCC
>WTKI01000175.1 GCA_011524425.1 Altererythrobacter sp.
GGCTTGCGCAAAATATCGGCGCTCGGGTGGGTGACACGATTACGATCCTTAACCCGCAAGGTCGAACGACGCCTTTCGGGACTATGCCGCGGCAGGTCGGCTATACAGTCGGGGCCATCTTTGAAGTGGGTATCTACGATTATGACAACACGTTTGTCGTGATGCCGATGCGCGATGCGCAAACCTTGCTGTTGCTCGGCAATTCGATTCCGATGATTGAAGTCAAGGTCGATGATCCGGACGAAGTGCGCGAAATCATGGCGCCGATCGAGGAGCGTTTGGCAGGCCGTGCGGTGGTCAATGACTGGCAGACCATCAACGCTACTTTGTTCGAGGCGCTGCAGGTGGAACGCGTTGCGATGTTCTTCGCGCTCAGCATTATGGTGCTGGTGGCGGCGTTCAATATCCTCTCCAGCCTAGTCATGCTGGTGCGCGCCAAGACACGCGATATTGCGATCATGCGCACCATGGGCGCGACGCGAAAGAGCTTGCTGAAGATTTTCGTGACTACCGGCTTCACAGTTGGCGCAATTGGCACAGTTGCAGGGCTTCTCCTCGGCTTCTTGATTCTCACTTTCCGCCAGCAGATCGTCAGTGCGATGGAATTTCTATTCGGAGTGGAATTGTGGGATCCCACGATCCGCTTCCTGAATACCTTGCCATCGCGCACAGATCCGGCAGAGGTCGTAGGGATTGTCGCACTTGCATTGATCCTCAGCTTCCTTGCGACGCTCTATCCCGCGCTTAAAGCGTCGAACACGGACCCGGTTCAGGTGCTCCGCTATGAGTGATCCCGTATCAACGCCTGTCGCAGCGCTGACCGATTTGAGGCGCAGTTTTACTCAAGGCACAACGACCATCGAAGTCCTGCGCGGCGCGAATCTCAAGATCATGCCGGGCGAGATTGTCGCGCTGCTTGGGCCATCGGGTTCTGGCAAATCCACCCTGCTGCAAGCGGTGGGTCTGCTTGAAGGTGGGTTCTCTGGTCAGATTGAGATCGGCGGCGTCGGCGCCAGTGCGCTGGGTGCGACTGAGCGCACGGCATTGCGGCGCGAAAATCTCGGCTTCGTCTATCAGTTCCACCACCTGCTGCCGGACTTCAACGCGCGTGAGAATGTGGTCATGCCGCAAATGATTGCTGGCCTAAGCCAAGGTGAGGCGGACGGCAGGGCAGTGGAGCTGTTGTCATCGCTTGGCCTTTCTGAACGGCTCAATCACCGTCCCAGCGAACTGTCTGGCGGCGAGCAGCAGCGGGTTGCAGTCGCGCGAGCTTTAGCAAACCGTCCACGCTTGGTGCTCGCGGACGAACCGACCGGCAATCTGGATGAAAGCACCTCTGAACGGGTCCTAGATCAGTTTCTGGCCTTGGTTCGAGGCGAAGGCAGTGCAGCACTGGTTGCAACACATAATGAGCGTTTGGCAGCCAAGATGGACCGGATCGTACGATTGCACGATGGAGTGCTGGAATAGCCGCACACACTCGTCGGCATTTGTTTGCAGTAGATCGAATAAGACACGCGTTTTGTGGAACCAGTGTTGGTGCCACACGCACCAGTGCCATCCCCGGGCTTCGTCGAAGCAGATGAAGGATGTTGCCGTGTTGTCTCTTGTGTATGGGCTAGCCGCTTATCAGCTCGCCAGCGTGGAAGTACCCCTCAAACCGCACAAACCGTGCGCGACCGAACAGCATGCTGCGTTTGACTTTTGGGTGGGCGAGTGGAGCGTTGCCCCGAATGGCACCAGTCAGACTGGCACATATAGCACGATCGAGCGGACTTCATCTGGCTGTGTGATCACAGAGCATTGGCAACCTGCCAGTGGGCGCAATGGGAACAGCATTTCCTTCTTCAATCCAAATACACAGCGATGGGAGCAAATATGGGTCGGCAGTGACGGAAACCGCGTCGACTTTGCAGGCGGTCTTGTCGATGGAAAGATGGTTTTGGTGGGGTATTGGACGGGATCAGGACCCAACGGCGAAGACGTGCTGACACGTATGACATATTCCACGCTTCAAGACGGAAAAGTGCGGCAGCTGGGTGAGGGGTCGACGGATCATGGCATTTCATGGCAAACCTCCTTTGACCTGATCTACACGCCGAAGGATACAGAATGACGACGATCGCTGACTTCAAAGTTACAACCTATCGGGGGGAAGAACTCGATTTAGCAGACAAGCAAGGCAAGGTTCTGTTGGTCGTAAATACCGCAAGCAAATGCGGGTTCACGCCGCAATATGATGGTTTGGAAAAGCTCTTTCAGCAGTTCAAGGACAAGGATTTTGAAGTCTTGGGCTTTCCCTGCAACCAGTTCGGAGCGCAGGAGCCGGGCGATGCGGATGAGATCGCTGAGTTTTGCAAGGTCAATTTTGGAGTGACATTCCCGCTGATGCAGAAGATTGACGTCAATGGGCCAGACGCCTCGCCGCTGTTTGACTGGATGAAAGGCGAAGCCAAAGGGCTGATGGGCTCTACCGGGATCAAATGGAATTTCACAAAGTTCCTGATCAACCGGGACGGCGAGGTTGTGAAGCGTTATGCACCGCAAGATACGCCTGCACGCATTGCCAAGGACATTGAGAATATTTTGTAAGCGCCGAGCTGTGTTATTTCCAATGCCAGCGTAGCGGTTTGGTCGATTGTCTAACTAGGGTGCCCTTAGCCTCTTGATCGAGCTGAACTGTCTTGGCCCACCAACCGGACGTCTTGCCACCTGGGAACAGAGCATCGCTGAGATGCGGTTTAACCGCGTCGCGGGTCTCTGCTTGTGTTAAGCCGGGTGCGCCCTTGGGCAGTGCCTTTTTGAAGGCTTGAAGCATGTCTTCGTATTTCGCAGCGTTAACGCGGGTTGTCCGACCCGGCGTGTTTACGTTTTCCACTTCGATCATGTCCGCCATGCGCGAACTCCCTTTCCGATGCCATCAGCCCTAATCCGGGTTTATGCGTCCCTTATCCCCAATCGTGCATGTTCGGCTCTTGAATGACAACCTTACGTTTGTAACGTGTCGGTCATGGCTTTCGCTCCGTTCGTTCCTTTAAGAGTGCTGTCCTCTTATTCGATGCTCGAAGGGGCGATTGATCCTAAAGGCATTGCCAAACTCGCCAAAGAACGGGGCTTTCCGGCGATAGCCATTTGCGACCGCAATGGTCTTTACGGCGCAGTCATGTTTGCGAAGGCGTGCAAAGATGAAGGGGTTCAGCCCATCATTGGGACATTGCTGGGCGTTGCAAGAGAGGCGCGTGAAGGCGCCGATCAAGTTCAAGTCGATTACTTGCCCCTGCTGGCTCAGGACGAAGAAGGCTACGACAATCTGTGTCATTTGGTCAGCAAAGCCCATTTGGAGCGGCCACTAGAGCATGAGCCGCATGTAGAGGTGGATGACTTAAATGGATTTACCGACGGGCTAATCGCGTTTTCAGGAGCTGGCGAGGGCGCTCTCACACGGTTGCTGGCCGAAGGGCAAAGCTCACATGCAGAGCCTTTGTGTGACGCGTTGGAGGCGCTCTTTCCTGGCCGATTCTATGTCGAGCTAGCGCGCAATGGCGATCCGGTCTGCGAGCGAGCGGAAGAAGCGCTGATCGAGCTTGCCTATGCGCGTGATTTGCCTTTGGTCGCGAGCAATCCTGCCAATTTTGGCGAGCCGCATATGCATAAAGCCCATGATGCGATGCTGTGTATTGCGGGTTCGACCCATGTCGAGGCAGAGGATCGCAAGCATTCCAACAAGCAGGCGTTTGTTAAGTCTGCACCGATGATGCAGGAAATCTTTGCCGATTTGCCTGAAGCGTTGTCTAACACACTCGTGGTGGCGCAGCGTTGTGCCTACGCGCCGCCTTACCGAGACCCGATCCTGCCCAGCCTTGCCGGCGATCTGGAAGGCGAAGCCAAGATGCTTGCTGACGATGCGCGCAAAGGGTTGGAAGCGCGGCTTGAGCCTTATGGCGAACTCTCTGACGATGAACGCAAAGTCTATTTCGACCGGCTCGATTACGAGGTCGAGATCATCGTCAAAATGGGGTTTCCCGGATATTTCCTGATCGTTGCCGACTTCATCCAATGGGCGAAAGAGCAAGGCATACCGGTGGGACCAGGCCGTGGTTCGGGTGCTGGCTCGATCGTGGCATGGGCGCTCACAATTACAGACCTTGATCCAATCAGGCTTGGCTTGCTGTTCGAACGGTTCTTGAACCCTGAACGTGTGTCCATGCCTGACTTTGATATCGACTTCTGCGAAACGCGGCGCGGTGAAGTGATCCGTTATGTGCAGCAGAAATACGGGCATGATCATGTCGCGCAGATCATCACATTCGGTAAGCTCAAAGCGCGCGCTGTGCTGCGCGATTGCGGGCGCATTTTGCAAATGAGTTATGGCCATGTGGACCGGCTGTGCAAGATGGTTCCGAACCACCCAACCGATCCTTGGACATTGCCGCGCGCGCTCAACGGCGCAGCCGATTTCAAGCGCGAATATGACAATGACAACGAGGTAAAACGGCTCGTCGATCTGGCACTCCAGCTGGAAGGTATGCCGCGCAATTCCTCCACCCATGCGGCAGGCGTTGTGATCGGAGACAGGCCGCTGGCAAAGCTGGTGCCGCTATACCGCGATCCGCGTTCGGACATGCCGGTGACGCAATTCGACATGAAGCATGTCGAAAGCTCTGGCCTAGTGAAATTTGACTTCCTTGGCCTGAAAACCCTGTCGGTTTTGCGCAAAGCCGTGGACCTGTTGGCGCTGCGAGGTATCGAAATCGATCTGGGCGCGCTCGAATGGGATGACCCGGCGGTCTATGACTTGCTCAAGTCAGGCAATACAGTAGGCGTCTTCCAGCTGGAATCGGAAGGCATGCGGCGCACGCTGACAGCGGTTAAACCGACCAAGTTCGAAGACATTATCGCGCTTGTTTCGCTCTATCGCCCGGGTCCAATGGAAAACATCCCGCTGTTCGGGCAGCGTAAGGCAGGCGACGTGCCGATTGAATACCCGCACGAGAAGCTGGAAGGCATTCTCGAAGAGACATACGGCATTTTTGTCTATCAAGAGCAGGTCATGCAGGCAGCCCAAATTCTTGCTGGCTACTCGCTTGGCGATGCAGATCTGTTGCGCCGCGCAATGGGTAAAAAGGTCCAGGCTGAAATGGATGCGCAGCGCCAACGGTTTGTCGATGGCTGCGGCGAAGTCTCTGGTATTGACGCGCAAAAAGCGAACGAATTGTTCGACTTGATCGACAAATTTGCTGGCTATGGTTTCAACAAGTCACACGCAGCTGCTTACGCTTTGCTCGCCTATCAAACCGCTTGGCTGAAGGCGCATTATCCGGAAGAATTCTATGCGGCTTCGATGTGCTTCGACATGCACCAGTCAGAGAAACTGGCAGTGTTTGTGGATGACGCGCGGCGTTACCCCAAGGGCGAGAGTGGAATTGCCATTCTGCCGCCGTGCATCAACCATTCCGAAGCCAAATTCACCGTCGAAACGACAGATGACGGTGTGGCTGTGCGTTATGCGCTTGCCGGAATTCGCAATGTGGGTGACAAGGCCATGGACGCGATTGTGGCAGAGCGCGAGGGCAGCGGGCCCTTTGCTGACCTGAAAGATCTGTTCGAGCGCATGCCCAAAGGTGCGATGAATTCGCGCCAGCTTGAAGGATTGGCAGCCGCTGGCGCTCTCGATTGCCTCGAGCCGGATCGGGCCAAGGTTTTCGGCAATGTCGACATGCTGCTTGCTGTTGCCGATGCAGCTGAGCGCGAGCGTACCAGCGGGCAAGGCGGCTTGTTTGGCGGCGAGGATGACGCGGCAGATACGCTGCGCTTAGCGGAGGTTGAACCCTGGTCACGTCCTGAAATGATGGCGAAAGAACGTGAGAATTTCGGCTTCTATTTCTCTGCGCATCCCGTGCAACAGCATTGGCAGACGGCCAGCGCCAACGGAGCCCGGACGTATCAGAGCCTGATGGATGCAGGAGCGCCCACAGGAGGCCGGTCGACGGCTGTTATGGCAGCGATGGTCGAAGGCATGAGCAAGGGCCGGACAAAGCGTGGCGCGGAATTTGCGCGTGTCGATTTCTCTGACCACACCGGACAGTTCCGCTCCGCCTGTTTTGAGGAATCGCTGGTTTCCAAATTCGAACAATGGGCCGCAGATGCGACAAGTGTTCTCTTGCAAGTGGAGCTTGATAGCCCGAGCCCTGATGAACCGCCGCGCATTACAGTGCGCGGAGCAAGGCCGCTGGAAGAGGTTAAAGGCAGCACCCGGATG
>WTKI01000325.1 GCA_011524425.1 Altererythrobacter sp.
CCTCTATTCGTGTCACCAGGGGCGGGGGTTCAGGCCCATTTGGAGCAGGCGCTCTTTCGGGTACGATCGAACTGGAGAGTGCAGGGCTTGATGCGTTGTCGCCGGTCCATTCCAGCGCCTTAATCAATAATCGCGGCGAAACCGAGGTAAGCGGCGGTCTCGCACAGCAGCTTGGTAATGGAAGCCTCATAGTCAGTGGACGCTGGGATCGCGGGCAGGGCTTCTATACTACGCCGGACGCGCAGCGCGTTCCTGCAAGCGCGAGAGCGGCCTTCGATAGCTGGTCCTTCAATGCCCGCTCTGTCATTCCTGTAAGCCCGGATATAGAATTGCAAACCCGGCTCATGGCTTTTCGCGATGATCGCACACTGCGCTTTGTCGGCGCGAATTCTTCCAGCGAAGGGCAAGATGCAAGCTTGCGGATCGTAGGGCGGGGGGCATGGCAATTTGATGCGCTAGCTTACGTTCAGGCGCGCAATTTCTCCAATACCGTGATCAGCTCTACACGCTTTGTCCAGGTCCTTGATCAGCGCAACACGCCGTCCACAGGCCTGGGGGCTAAGCTGGAATTGCGGCCGCCTGTCGCAGATGCCCATACGCTTCGCTTCGGGGCGGACTATCGCCGTGCGGATGGTGAATTACAGGAAGAGGCTTTCAGCGCGTTTTCCGGCTTACTGACTCAACGCAGAAGGGCAGGCGGCGAAAATAGCAATCTGGGCTTCTTTGTAGAAGATGACTGGGCAATAGACCGGCTGTTGCTGACAGGCGGATTGCGTGCTGATTACACGCGCATTGCGGACGGCTTTTACCGCGCTGAAGATCCATCTGGCAATTTGATCGACGAGACAATTGCAGACACCCGTGACGCGTGGAATGTAAGCTGGCGCGCAGGCGCGCATTATCAGGCAAACGATGCCATTGGATTGCGAGCGGCCGCTTACACCGGATTACGTCTGCCGACACTCAACGAGCTTTACCGTCCTTTTGTTGTCTTTCCAGTTTTTACCGAGGCCAATGCAGACCTCGCCAATGAAGAGCTGCGCGGGTTTGAAGTGGGGTTGGACTTCAATCTCGCAGACCGTCTTGCTGTTTCTCTGACTGCATTCGACAATGAAGTGAAAGGCGCGATCGCCAACGTCACTCTGGCGCCCAACCAGCGCCAGAGGCAAAACCTGCCAGCTATCTCGTCCAAAGGAGTGGAAGCGGCATTCGATCTCGCGTTAGGCGAGTTCAAAATCGAAGGATCTGCGGTTTTGAGCGATGCGAAAATTGTCGGTGACGCGGCTTCAGTCGCTCTTGATGGAAATCGCCCTCCGCAAGTGCCTCGCTTTGCCGCTTCAGCAACTGCCAGTTGGGAAAATGACAAGGGCTTCAAGCTCGTCGCACAGCTTCGCCATACGGGCGCTCAATTCGAAGACGATCAGGAAACAGACCGCTTGCCAGCAGCGACGATTCTGTCTGCTTTTGCTCAGATTCCGCTACCCGCAAAGTTTGATCTTGTCCTGCGATTTGAGAACCTGACAGGTGAGAAAGTTGTAACGCGAAACGCTGGCGGGACGCTGGATTTAGGGGCGCCGCGAACAATCTGGGCAGGTTTACGCTACGGCTTTTAGGGGTTCCAGAACGACCTGTGGCAAATTTGCACCGGCATTTCTCCAGTCTCTCTAAAGACTTGTAAGATTGCGACATCGGCTGTTACCTTCCTCCACCTAAGCATCACAAAAGATGCACACCTGTGGAGAGGTAATTTATGGAACGTAAGCTCGCATCTTATGCGGCAGGATTGCTCGTCGGCACCTGTCTGGCAACTCCGGCATTCGCTCAGGATAACGGGACAGACCCGCAAGCGCCTGAAGTACGCGATGACGTCATTATTGTGACAGCCACGCGCCGGGCTGAGGATGTACAAGATATTCCGATTGCTGTGACAGCTGTCACGCCTGAGACACTGGAAAAGCAAGGTGTCGTGAACGTTCAGAATATCACGTCAGTCAGCCCCAGCTTTTCAACGTCCAATGCGCAGATTGCATCCGGCTCTGTGGTTCTTCGAATTCGCGGTGTTGGCACAACTTCAAACAATATCGGCTTTGAAAGCGCTGTCGGCATTTTCATCGACGGTGCATACCAGTCACGCCCTGGTGTTGCCCTTTCCGAGTTTGTGGATGTCGAGCGGGTTGAAGTCCTGCGTGGTCCGCAAGGAACTCTGTTTGGTCGTAACACCTCTGCAGGTGCTCTCAACATCACTAATCGCCGCCCGGACGTCACAGAGTTCGGCGGCTTTGCTAACGCGACTTATGGAAATCATGACCTGATTAATATCCAAGGCGCTATCAACGCACCGCTGGTTGAAGATACGCTCGCACTGCGCGTGACCGGCGCCTATCGCGAGCGCGACGGATATGTCGACGTACTTGATGGTGATCTCAACAAGATCGGCGAATCCAATACGATCGACCAGTTCCTGGTACGCGGCCAACTTGGATATGAAGGCGATAGCGGCATCAGAGCGCGCTTGATTTTCGATTACACCGAGAGCGACAACCAGTGCTGTGCAGCGGTCGAAATGCTGGCAGACACAGGGCTGGAAGGCACTTTGCAAGCGCTGGGTGGCGGCGAACGTGCCGGGATGGTAGCGCCGATTGTGGCGACCAGCCCGTTTGATTCAGCCACAGCGCGAGACGTTATGCGCCAGCGCGTTGCCTCAGCTGATCGTTTGCCGCTTGCATCGGTGGAGCAATGGGGCGTCACTGCGGAGATTGAAATTCCGGTGAGCGACAGCGCTGACTTGATCTACATCGGGTCATATCGTGAAAATGAATCGAGTGAAAATTACGATTCAGATTTCTCAGCGCTTGAAGTCTTTGATGTTGATCGGCTTGACCAGAATATCGAGACCATGACGCATGAACTTCGCTTGCAAGGGGAAGCCTTGGATGGTCGCTTTTCCTGGATGGTAGGCGGTTACTATGCTGACGAGGATATCAGCCAGGAGACAGATTTCCGTCTCGGGGCTGACTATGACTTCCTTATTGGCGGGTTGTTTGGCGGGGCCTTGGGCCCGGCGCCTTTGACGCTTTTGACGGACATCATTGTCGACGGCGTGCCTAACGGCAATGGTATCAATCCCGCAGGCACGACAGCGACCAATGTCTATGCCCAGAGCAGCGAAAGCTGGTCTTTGTTCACGCATAACACTTTCGACATTACTGACGCGCTCGCACTAACAGTGGGCCTGCGTTATTCTGATGAAAGCAAAACCGGCGGATTTAGGCAGGCAGCAAACAATAACCCGACCTGTCTGACTTTGCTCGGCGGTACTGCGACGATTGCGGGCATTGTCGGCCCTGACTTGGTCGGCAGCGTTCTTGGCACGGGCTGCTTCGCTTTTACCGCGCCAGCTATTGGTTCAGATGCGATTGCATTCCCGCTGCCGCGTGAGTTCGAAGTTCCTTTCAGTGATAGTGAACTCATTTACACCGGTAAGCTGACCTATCAGTTCGATGCACCTGTGACAGCTTATGCCAGCTTTACGCATGGCTATAAGTCTGGCGGCATCAATCTGGACATCACGGCAAATTCCGGCGGGGCTGATCCGACCTTCCTGTCCGAAGAAGTCGACGCATACGAATTGGGCGTTAAGGCCAAGCTGCTGGATGACGCTGTCACGTTGAACGTGGCTGCCTTCCACGAGGAATTTTCAAACTTCCAGGTTTTGGAATTCACTGGAGCGCAGTTCACGACCTTCAACGTTGCTAGCGCGAAATCCAGCGGTCTCGAAATTGAGTCGATCGTGCGGCCAGATTCAAACCTGACATTCAATCTGGGTCTGACCTATACAGATGCTCGCTATCCGAGTGATTGTGCAGGCGATTCCACGGTAATCAATGTCTTGGCGCTGTGCGGCAATTCACTGACCAACGCGCCCAAGCTGGTTGGTATTGTTGGCGCGAATTATGACCGGGATATCGGGAATGATTTCCGCATGTTCCTTGCAGGTCAAATTCGCACGGAAAGCGATCGCCGGACCTCCACACAGGCCATCATTCTACCGGATGATCCTGCAGATATCGCTTCTGCGCCGCTGCTGCCATTTGATGTGCAGGACGGCACTACGAAGATCAACCTGCGCGCTGGTTTTGGCGATGCTGATCGCAGGTGGACAATAGAAGCCTGGGTCAACAATTTGACCAATGTCACGACCCGCGGTGTGACGTTCAACACTGTGCTTCGGGGCGGTTCGCGTTCTGCATTCTTGCAAGAGCCGCGGACTTCAGGCATCACGTTGAGAGCAGAATTCTAAATCAGATAACGTCCTAGTGGGAGAGGACGAAAAAGGGCGGCGGGTCATCGTGACCAGCCGCCCTTTGTTTTGCGCTTTTCAGGGTTTTGCGCTTTTCAGGGTTTTGCGCCACTCAAGTCGGTTACATTGATCGGGCGATCAGCATCTTCATGACTTCGTTCGACCCGCCATAGATCCGTGCAATGCGTGTATCGCGATACATTCGCGCGATCGGATAATCGTTGATGTAGCCAGCCCCGCCATGCAGTTGGAGGCACTTGTCGACCACTTCGCTTTGCAACTCCGTCACCCAATATTTGGCCATGCTGGCTGTTGCGACGTCGAGCTCGCCTTTTAGCAATCTTGCGATGCAGTCATTCACAAAAATGCGCGCTGCCGTGCCTTTGGCTTTCAAGTCTGCAAGGACAAACTGCGTGTTCTGAAAATCCCAAATTGTTTGCCCGAAAGCTTTGCGCTCTTTGACATATTCAACCGTGGTCTCCAGCGCTTTCTCGATGCCTGTGGCTGCGCCCATGGCAATAACCAGGCGCTCCTGAGGTAGCTCACCCATCAGCTGATAGAAGCCTTTGCCTTCTACGCCGCCCAGCACATTCTCGCCTGGGATGAAGACATCGTCAAAGAACAGTTCTGACGTGTCGGCTGCATCCATCCCGACCTTGTCGAGTTTCTTGCCGCGCTGGAACCCTTCTGCGCCTTCTGTTTCCAAAAGCATCAAGGAGATGCCTTTGGCTCGCTCGTTGGGATCGGTTTTAGCGACCACCACAATGAAGTCTGCGATCTGGCCGCTTGAGATGTAGGTCTTGGCGCCGTTCAAACGGTAGCCATTGCCATCCTTCAGCGCCGTAGTTGTAATCGATTGCAAGTCAGAGCCAACACCCGGCTCTGTCATCGCAATTGCGCTGACCAGTTCGCCGCTTACCAGCTTGGGCAGATATTTCCGCTTCTGCTCCTCGGTCCCGTGGCGCACCAGATAGGGCAGGATGATCGTGTTGTGCAGGCTAGCCGCAAACCCTTCGACCCCGTGCTTTGCCTGTTGGTCGAGCACCACCATATCGTGCCGGAAGTCGCCGCCATGGCCGCCATATTCCTCTGGCACAGAGACGCCTAGAAGGCCGGCCGCACCCGCCTCGCGCCAGAACTCACGTTCGACCTGACCGTCTTCGCGCCACTTCTCGATCCGCTTTTGCGGGGCGTGCTGCTGATAGAATTTGCCAACTGCATCCGCGAAGATCGAGATTTCTTCGTCCTCCATGAATTCAGGTTGAGGGACGTCTATGACCGGCATCCTATTTGCCTTTCCAATTGGGCTTGCGCTTCTCAGCAAAAGCAGCCGCACCTTCGCGCGCGTCCTCTGACACGAACACAGGGCCCAGGGCTTCTGTCTGACGCTTGAAGCGTTCATCCATCGGCCAGCCGCGTGATTCTTTCATGATCTTCTTGGAAATGCGGACCGCCAACGGGCCATTCTCAGCAATTCTCGCCGCTAGCGCCATTGCGCCATCCAGCGCAGAGCCATCGACCACCTCATTGATCAGCCCCAGCTTCTCAGCGCGCTCAGTGCTGATGAAATCGCCTGTCAGCGCGAGCTCCATGGCAACCCGCTGAGGGATCTGGTCGGGTAGCATCATGACGCCGCCTGCTGCTGCGACAAGCCCGCGCTTGACCTCTGGTATGCCAAATTTTGCATCCTTGTTCGCGACCACCAGATCGCATGCGATCATCAGCTCTAGCCCGCCTGCCAAGGCATAGCCTTCCACGGCCGCGATCAATGGCTTTTGCGGCGGTGCTTCCACTACGCCGCCAAATCCGCGTCCTTCGACCGTTGGCCGCTCGCCTCGCAAGAAGCCTTTCAAGTCCATGCCGGAACAAAACGAACCGCCTGCAC
>WTKI01000149.1 GCA_011524425.1 Altererythrobacter sp.
ATGCGAAGATATTCACATCGTCGCTGGCCTGATATTTAAGTGTGACTTCCGGCGAGAAGTTGTCGTCATTGAAATCGATCGGTCCAGAGAAGAAGCCGGACGAAATAAACGCCCCGCCGCCTGAGAGGATCGCACTCACAAACGGAATGCTGATTGTGTTAGTCTTGCTCTCATCTGTGTAGCGGATGCCGCCGGACAGTTCTAGCTGATCCGAGATGTTGAAGATCACACTACCGAACGCAGACAATGCTTCAGTCGATGTCTCGTGCCGGCGGTCATAGTCAGTGGTGAAGCCGGTTATCGGATCTGGCCCGAACAAGATAGCGATATTCGCCGCCAATTCGGCTGTGTCGAATACAAAGTCTCGGGATTCGTAGAACGCACCCAGCATAAAGTTGAGTGGCCCATCGAAGTCAGAGGTGAGTCTCAGTTCCTGACTGAATTGCTGCAACTGGTTGTTAGGATCTGAACACCCAACACCAAACGGGAGGAAGCCACCAGTTCCGTCAGGCACCTGCCCCCCGTACGAATAACAATCATAGTCCGTCGCATCGAGATCGAGATATCCGCTTGTTGAGGTTAGAGTGAGCGCGTCGCTCACATCCAAGTCCCACCGCAATCTGCCGAACAACACGTCGGTTGCGCCAAACGGAACGCCATTTCGCCCTGCTGCCTCTGATGGTGTAGGAATAGAGGCAGAAACCGCCGCTGCCGCATCTGGTAGGAATTGGCGTTGGTCAAAGGCATTACAATCATAGCCAGGGTCTACGGCAATTGCACCGCCGAACAGAACGATGGGATCTGCCACGCCATTCGCACCGCAGAAGATATCGCCATGTGAAATGGCACCATCATTGGTGTTCCGCACATATTGCAGCTTCAGATTGGCATCAAACCGATCACTTGGCTCCCAATCCAGCGTCAAGCGGCCGACAAAGTCAGACGCGCTGCGCGCATCGCCGTGCACGGTCGGTGTGCCTTCTTGCAGTTTCGAGAATTCCGAAATGTCAGTGTATTGCGCTGCCAAGCGGATACCCAGCGTGTCGGAAACAGGGCCTGAGATGTAGCCGCCAACAGTGTAGCCTTTTTCTTCGAACTCATAAGAAGCCTTGGCGCCGATCTCCCAATCTGGGGTCGGATCGGCTGAGCGGATTGAAAAGACGCCTGCGGACGCACTCTTACCAAAGAAGAGAGACTGAGGTCCCTTAAGAACATCGATTTGAGCCGTATCGAAGAATCCGGCTTGCACAAGGCGCATGCTTGAAACCTGAATGCCGTCGAAATCGAAGGCAACCGCTGAATCGAACGAAGAAGAAATGTTGGAAGAACCCACGCCGCGCAGGGACAACTGACCACCTGAACCGGAACCCCCGACTTGAACGTTAAGAGACGGGACGCGACTTACAACATCGGCGACTTGGTCGACTGCATATCGCTCCAGTGTCTCTCCGCCGATCGCTGTGACGGTCACCGGAACTTCCTGCAGGCTTTCATCCTGGCGGCGGGCCTGAACGATAATGACGGGAAGATCACCTTCATCAGCCGCCGCACCTTCGTCTTGTGCCAGAGCCGCTTGCGGCGCGGCAGTCATGGCGGTCATCGCTGCACCGCCGAACAAAGCAGCGCGGAAGCCGGGTAAATTACGAGTGACGTATTTTCTCATGCTTACTCTCCCACATGGCCGGAATTTGTTCTTCCGTACCAAAATCCCAATACCGGCGTTTCTCGAACTCCGGCCTTCTTCTCAGGTGTATGGAGCAGACGCCGCATACTCATCTAGCAAAAGCGCTAGTGACGCTGCGTAATTGAGGCTTTTGAGCAACAATACTGCCTCAAAGTGGGGGCAAAAACTGGCGTAATGTACTCGAGCAGGGGTGCCGTTCAAGCTTGTGACATTTCCGCCATGCGGGGGTCATTGGGCCACACCCACTCCTCTCCGATGGTCTGCTGCACTTGCAACGCATCAGGAATACGTTGCGAACCAATCAAGCGATCAAGGTGTTGGTGAAAGCTGTATATGCGGGCTTCCTGATAAGACAGCGGCACACTTTTGAAGGCTGCACTCTGCATAGATTGCTGGATCGCTTCGCCAAATTGTGTGTCCTCCAGAATGATCGGGCTCATCTGCCGGCCATTAGGTTGGGTTTCATCCGGGACAGTCCATAGGTCGGGCGCAGGTCCATCACCCCAGTCTGGCGCCATAGTGACGAGTTCAAGTCGCGTCGTAGTCAATGATGTTGGCCAAAATACCAGCGGCGGGACAAAATAGTTGGACAGCGGCGACACCCAGTTGGGAAACAGAGTATAGCTTTGCGTGGCGGTTCGTCCAAACTCCCCGACAGTTTCAATTTCTTGCCATTCAGGCGGGCTTTCGATCGCGCGTACATGCTGCCTGTCTGTCTCACGTGGGGCAGGGGCAAGCATGCGCGCGTGACCGTTCGGGTAGATTGTGTTCACATTGCGCTTTGAATCAACAAGCGGCGCGACCGTGTCCGGATGAATGAACGGCACATGGTAGACTTCCATGTTTGCTTCCAGAGCCACTTTCCAATTGCAATTGAGATCAAAGCAATGGCGCGAAGCCAGCCGTAAATTGTCAAAGCCAAACTCTTCCCATTCCTGCGCAACCGGTCCGAGATAATCGATGAGGCTGATCGCGTCGGCATCAAAATTGACAAATATAACATTGCCAAACATTTCGCACCGCACAGGGATCAAACCGCGGCAGGACAAGTCGAAATCTGCGGGAAAGTCCTGCCGTTCAGGAACCGCTATCAAAGTGCCATCAGTCTTGTAGGTCCAATTGTGATAGCCACAAACCAGCCGGGGCGATTGCCCCTTTTCTTCTGTTACGACAGGAGCGCCGCGGTGGCGGCAAGTGTTGTAGAATGCGCGTACCGCTCCATCCATACCGTGCACGATGATGATGGGATCGCCGGCATTGTGCCACCGCATGTAGCAGCCTGGCTCAGGGATCTCGTCGATATGTCCGGCAAACAGCCAGCTTTTGCGGAACACATGCTCTTGTTCGAGCGCGTAATAGTCCGCGTCGGTGTAGCGGCCGGCCGGCATATCGGGTAATTCAGGAAAGGCTTGGGGCGGCTCAGTGCGTTGCGCCTCCCATTCCATCAACGCTTTGAGTCGAGCGACCTCATCTGCATCCATCATAACCTGTCTCTCCCGGTCGCAATCTAGCACAACTCATTGCCTGAGCGACTGCCAAATTGGTCAGAATTAAGCTCACATTTTAGCGTAAACCCATCGCTTTAGTGAGTGGTGTGAGTGGATGTGCTGGCTAGGCTGCCACTCAAATTTTTGGAGAGGGGATTTCATGGCTGGAAGGGTTGAAGGCAAAATTGCGCTGGTCACTGGCGGTGCAATGGGGCTGGGCAAGGCGGATTGTGAGCGACTGGCAGGTGAAGGCGCGCGGGTTATCGTCACGGACAGGGAAGTTGAGCAAGCGCACATCGTGGCCGATGAAATTGGCGGCGATGCCATGGCACTCGACGTGACTGACGAACAGCAGTGGAAAGATGTCATGCATGCGGTCGAAGAACGGCATGGCGGTTTGGACATTCTCGTCAACAATGCCGGCAATGTGATCTTTGAAAGCGTAGAGGACTGCTCGGCGGCCAATTTCCGGCTGCATTTGGATATCCATGTCATGGGCACGTTTCTGGGCTGCAAATATGGCATTCCGATCATGAAGAATCGCGCAAATGGCGGAGGAGGCGGCTCTTCGATCATCAACATGGCTTCGACCGCAGCCCTGATGGGCTATGGGAATATCGTTGCTTACACAGCAGCCAAAGGCGCAATCCGGGCGATGACACGCTCCATTGCGATGGACTGTCAGGATAAAGGCTATGGGATCCGGTGCAATGCAATCGCGCCAGGGGGCATCGAAACGCCAATGGTAAGAGACGTGTCAGGGCGCGGTGGTGAGCCCTTGATGGACATTCCCGATGGGCCGCTACCATCTGATGCTTTAGGTGCACCCAAAGACGTGGCAAACGCAGTGCTTTATCTGGCCAGCGATGATGCACGCTTTATCAATGGCATTGTTATTCCGGTTGATAACGGCCTTGATGCACGCCCCCATCACTAGAACACGCTTCGCTTATGGAGGGCTAGGCCATGGCTGACTTGGAAGCCGCACAAGAGGGGCCGAAATACCGCTACTATGTGTTGGCCTTGCTCACGCTGGCATCGATGTTTTCCATCGCTGACCGGTTGGTGCTGTCGATCCTGCTGGAAGACATCAAAGCGGAATTTGCCTTCACTGATACCCAGTTAGGTCTGTTAACAGGGCTGGCTTTTGCAATCTTCTATGTCTTGGCAGGTTTCCCGATCGCGCGCTTGGCTGATCGAACTAACCGCAAGAATATCGTCGCTGCAGCGCTGGCATTTTACAGCGCTATGACTGCATTGTGCGGTGCGGCCATCGGATTTTGGTCTCTCTTCTTAGCGCGAATGGGAGTTGGCATCGGAGAAGGCGGCGCGGGCCCGCCAACGGTCTCGTTGCTAGCGGACTACTTCAAACCTGATGAGCTGCCCAAAGCCATGAGCCTTTACACGCTTGGCGCGGTTTTCGGGACAGGCTTCGGGCTGATTGCCGGAGGGATACTCGCTTCCTTTTTTGGTTGGCGATGGGCCTTTGTCTTACTCGGATTGCCGGGACTATTGCTTGGGGCTTTAATCTATTTCAGTGTCAAAGAGCAGCAGCGCGGTCGCTATGCGCCGCAAGCTCTGCAGCAGGCGCAATCCGGTTTCCGCGAGACTTTTCAGTCATTTGCCCGCAACAAAGTCTTGCTGCTGACCTGTATGGCTTGGGCTCTGGCGACAACGATCGGCTATGCCATGGCGATCTGGCTGGCACCCATCATGCTGCGCAACTTTGAAATGGACACTGCCAATGTCGGTCTGATCCTTGGCCTCGCATTCATTTGCGGAGGCATTCCGGGACCAATCCTAGGCGGATGGCTGGTTGAAAAACTTGGCAAATTCGATGTCAGGTGGCGCGCATGGCTTCCCGCTGTGGGCACATTCCTGTGTGTTCCGCTCTATTTCTTGTGTTTGACCGCAGACACTCTGTTTGCGTTTCTGGGCTTCTTTGTTGCGGGCTATTTCTTCTTCCTGTTTCAGAACGGACCCGCTGTCGCCATCATCCAGATGTCAACATCTTCAGGTCAACGCGCGATGGCATTTGCCTTCGCTTTGCTGGTCAATAATCTGATGGGTCAGGCGGTTGGGCCCCTGGTCATCGGAGTGGCAAGCGACGCGTTGGCTCCGCAATACGGGGCCGAAAGCCTCAATATTGCAGTTTTGGGAACAGTGCTCTTAACAGGGGTTCTGGCAACGCTCTTCTTTATCTGGGCCGGCGCCGCAATACGAGAACAAGAAGCTGCTTTGCGTGCTCAAGAACAAGCCTGAAAACACCTGTGACTTGGTAAGGCGCACGCTCTAAAATCCGGGGTGAATGGCCATCATCCCGCCATCAACTAACATCTCCGCGCCAGTCATGAACGGGCACTCATCGCTGGCAAGAAATGCGATCGCAGCGGCGGTTTCTTTTGGGTCAGCGAGGCGATTTAAAGGCGAGGTTGCTGCAACAGCAGCTTTAAGGCCCGGCGTCACTGCTTCGGCAGAATTGAGAATTCCCGTCTCTGTTGCACCAGGGATCACTGTGTTGCAGCGAATGTTCCACCCTTGCTGCGCGCACCAGGTTGCGATCGATTTCGACATTGCGCGCACACCTGCCTTGCTGGCGGAATAGCCGACATCACCGGGCAGAGGCGCAAGCGCAGTAGTGCTGGCGATGTTAATGATGGATCCTTTGGAGCCGCCCGGATTGTCTCTCATCGCAGCGATCGCCGCTTTGCATCCGGCCATTGTGCCAGACAGGTTAACGGCTATCACACGGTCCCAGAGATCATCCGTGACATCGGTAATGCTTGCACCAGAGACTATGCCGGCATTGTTCACGAGAATATCGAGCCTCCCGAACATCGCAACGGCGTCACTAATGATGCCGGGCCATGCCTTTCGGTCGGCCACATCCTGAGCCTTGAACTGAGCTCCCAAGCCTTCGCACATTTGCGAACCTTGCTCAGCGTCAATGTCCGTGCCGAGCACGTAGGCACCATCACTGACCAGCCGGCCGAGCGTGGCCGCGCCTATCC
>WTKI01000065.1 GCA_011524425.1 Altererythrobacter sp.
CGAAGCCGGTTCTCTGCAAGCAGCATTGTCGGCGGAAGAGAAGCGCTTGCCATCGGCAGAGCAAATCAATCTAGGACGGGAGCAGATCATTGCTCAGCAAGGACGAGTGCCACCCGCGCTCGCTTTGATGTTCTCCATGGCCGAAGGGACATCCAAAAGACTTGAGGCTGGCAATGATTTAGGATGGTTTATTGTCGATTTGAAAGAGATCACCACCGATCCCATTGCAGATGAAGATCCGATCCTCGCGGCGACCCGTACTCAATTGCAAATCGCGATGAGCGATGAGCAAACGCAGCAACTGGTTCAAGCCATGCGCAACGAACTTGGTGTTGAGTTGAATGATTCAGCAATCGAAGCTGTCCGGCGACAACTTTCTGGCGGTATCTAACGGAGTAGAACGGCTGAGTGCGACCAGTCTCGTCAACGCGCCCCAAAACGCGTCTGAAGCCGCCGACCTGCTGTCGCGCGGAAAGCCGGCGCTCGTCTGGCGCAAGATCATTGCCGACACTGAGACGCCAATTAGCGTGGCGACAAAGCTCATCAAGGCTGAACGCGGCGATTTTCTGCTGGAATCGGTAGAAGGTGGCGAAACCAGAGGTCGGCATAGTCTGTTAGGCATTGATCCGGATGTTGTGTTTCGCGCTTCCGGACGGAAGGCACAGATCAACCGCATGTGGCGTCATGATAGAAATGCATTTGAAGATTGCGAGGGGGACAGCCTCCACGAACTTCGCACGCTCGCGCAAAGCTGCAAAATTGACGTCCCCGCCGAGCTTCCCCCAGCCCTTGCATGTCTGGTTGGCTATTTCGGCTATGAAACCGTCGGATTAGTCGAAGATTTGCCTCGCGCTCCGGAAAGCCCTTTGGCATTGCCGGACATGCTGTTTGTGCGCCCCACGTTAATTTTCATCTTTGACCGCCTGACAGACGAGCTGTTTTGCGTCGCCCCGGTTTGGAAAGCAGACAATCCCAACGCCGCTATTGAAAGAGCGGGTGAACGCATCGACGAAGCCCTCGCGCAATTGAACGAACAACGAGTTGTACAGAAAGCTCCGGCAGACATGCCTGATATGGAACTCGCGCCAGTGATGGATGGTGATGCGTATAAGTCGCTCGTGGCCCAGGCGAAGGATTACATAACTGCAGGCGACATCTTTCAAGTCGTGCTAGCTCAGCGATTTACTTGTCCCTTCCCGCTACCGCCATTGGCGCTCTATCGCGCGCTGCGAAGAGTGAATCCGTCACCCTTTTTGTATTTCCTCGATTTGCCTGGCTTTGCAGTTGTCGGCTCTAGCCCTGAAATTCTAGTGCGTGTTCGCGATGGCGAAGTGACGATCAGACCTATCGCTGGAACCCGCCCGAGAGGTGAAACCGGACAGGAAGACCGCGCTAACGAAAAGAGTTTGCTGGCTGATCCAAAAGAACGTGCAGAACATCTCATGCTGCTGGATCTTGGGAGAAACGATGTTGGACGCGTCGCTACCCGCGGTAGTGTGAGCGTCACCGATAGTTTCACGATCGAACGCTATAGCCACGTCATGCATATTGTCAGCAATGTTGTGGGCGACCTTGATACCTCGAAGGACGCACTCGACGCGCTGTTTGCTGGATTCCCTGCTGGAACTGTTTCAGGCGCTCCTAAGATCCGGGCTTGCCAAATCATTGCGGAGCTAGAGCCGGAAGCGCGAGGCGCTTATGCCGGAGGGGTAGGATATTTCGCACCAGACGGTTCTGTTGATAGCTGTATCGTCCTACGAACAGCGGTGGTTAAGGATGGCACCATGCATGTGCAGGCAGGTGCTGGTATCGTTGCAGATAGTGACCCGGATTATGAGCTTGCTGAATGCAAAGCTAAAGCGGGAGCGTTGATCGCTGCCGCTAAAGAAGCTGCAAGGATTGCGCAAGAGCCGGGGTTTGGACAATGAGAGCCGCTTTAGCTTGTGCCCCTCTGACGCTTTGTATCGCTCTGGCTGCGTGTGAACCCGCGCCAGAGGGCGAACCGGTGACCCGGACAGAAATAGGCAAAGGCGCAGAAGAAGAAGCAGCCATGCGCGCACAGGAACAAGCCGCAGAGCGCGCTGCATTAGCGCAGTCTTCAGTCTGCTCTTCTGTCGAGTTTGAAGGTATTCCGTTAACCCATTGCGTCGCCGATCCAGCAACGCACCGAGTGCGCACAGCCTTGGCCGGACCGGAAGGTGAGGTGTTTGGTTCGTTGGATAGTTTCTCGCAAACTGTTGATCAGGCAACGGTCGCCTTTGCAGTCAATGGTGGTGAGTTCGAGCGCAGCGGCAAGCCTATCGGCTATTTTGTCGAGAACGGTGAACGCATTGTAGAACTCGATCGCGAAGATGGTTCAGGCAACTTCTATCTTAAACCCAACGGGGTTTTCTTTGGTACCGGCGGTGCATGGCAAATCATGCCAACGGACCGCTTTTACAGCACTGTGGGAGCTAGGCCTGAGTTCGGCACGCAGTCCGGACCTATGCTAGTTATTGATGGCGAACTTCATCCTGAAATTCAGGACAATGGTCCGTCACGCGCAGTTCGCAATGGAGTGGGTGTTGATTCCGATGGCAGAGCACATTTTGTGCAAAGCGAGGAACCCTTGAGCTTTGGCCAATTGGCACGTTTTTTCCGAGATACGTTGCAAACGCCCAACGCCTTATATCTGGACAGCAATGTTTCGTCATTGTGGGACCCCGCAACAGCAAGGCTCGATGCGGACGCCGCGCTTGGGCCTCTGATCATCGTTCTGAAAGATGATTTGGAAGAGATTCCGGAGGTGAGCGAATGAGCGGCGCTTGCGACATCCTAGTCATCGACAACTATGACAGCTTCACCTTCAATCTGGTCCATTACCTGATGGAATTAGGCGCAAACATAGAAGTTGTTCGAAATGACGCGCTGACCGCTCAAGAGGCACTTTCCAGTGGGGCGGCAGGAATACTGATTTCGCCCGGACCATGCACACCTAACGAAGCTGGTGTAAGTCTGGATATTGTCGCAGCCTGCGCTGGCGCGAAGCGGCCATTGCTTGGGGTTTGCCTGGGACATCAATCCATCGGCCAACATTTTGGGGGACGTGTGGCACAAGGCGGATTGATGCACGGAAAGACATCTCCTGTTACGCATGATGGAACAGGTGTATTTACAGGGGTGCCCTCGCCTTTCATTGCGACCCGGTATCACAGCCTGATCGTCGAAGACCTGCCTGAGTGCTTGATCGCTAACGCCCATTCCGATGATGGATTTGTGATGGGAGTACGTCACAAGGAGTTACCTATTCACGGTGTCCAATTTCATCCTGAAAGTATCGCAACAGAGTACGGGCATGATCTGCTCGCCAATTTCATGGAAGTGTGCGAACTAGACCCAGAGAGGTGTAGATGAGCATCCTTCCCGATCCATTGTCACATCGGCTGAATGTCGATCAATCAGAGCATGCCTTTGGCATGATCCTCGACGGGGAAGCCAGCTCAGAGGACATTGAGCAATTTCTTGTTGCATTGGCCGATAGAGGTGAAACCGCAGGCGAAATCGCAGGAGCCGCTAAAGCCATGCGTGCGCGTGTTATCTCTATTGACGCGCCCGACAATGCGATTGATGTGTGCGGGACAGGAGGGGACGGTCAACACACGTTGAATGTCTCTACCGCGGTTAGTCTCGTAATCGCAGCCTGCGGCATTCCCGTCGCAAAGCACGGCAACCGAGCGGCCAGTTCAAAAGCGGGCGCCGCCGACACACTGGAAGCGCTTGGCTTGGACATGAATGCCGCCGCTAAGTCTGCTGAAAAGACGCTTGCAGAAATTGGCATTTGTTTCTTGTTCGCACAGAACCATCATCCCTCGCTAGGCGGGATTATGCCAATTCGGCGCAAGATTGGACGGCGTACGATTTTCAATCTCATGGGCCCTTTGTGCAATCCTGCCAATGTCCGTCGCCAGCTTGTTGGCGTTGCTACCCCCCAGCTGGTGCCAGTCTATGCAGGCGCATTGGCACAGCTCGGTGCAGAGCATGCGATGATTGTGTGCGGCGATGAAGGCTTGGATGAGCTAAGCCTTGCAGGTGGTAATGATGTCGCTGAAGTGCGCGCAGACAATGTCACAAGCTTTCGATTGCGCTCTGGCGATGCAGGATTGGAGAGCGCTCCGATTGAAGCAATACGCGGTGATGATGCTGTCTTTAACGCCAAGGCCTTGAACCGGCTTCTAGATGGCGAAAAGAGCGCATACCGGGATGCGGTGCTCTTTAACGCCGCGGCTGCATTGAAGGTCGCCGGACATACTGGCGGTTGGAAAGAGCGAGTGGCCACTGCCTCGGAAGCCATAGATTCAGGCCAGGCGCGCGAGCTTTTAGCCAAATGGATCGAGCTTGCTGGATAATTTGAAACAATGAACAAGCTTGAAGAAATTTGCGCTAACAAGCGCAGCGAAGTCGATGCGCGCCGCGCGTTATCCTCGCTTGCCGATCTCGAAAGCAAAGCAAGCGAACAGACTGCCCCCCGGGGCTTTGAGGCTGCCCTCAGAGTTAAAGCGAAAACCGGCTTTGCGTTGATTGCTGAGATAAAGAAGGCTTCGCCCTCCAAAGGCCTTATTCGCGCTGACTTTGAGCCGGCAAATCACGCTCGCTCGTATCAGCACGGCGGCGCAGCATGTCTGTCTGTTCTAACCGATGCTCCATATTTCCAGGGGCATGAGGACTTTCTGGTTGAGGCGCGTTCGGCCTGCGAATTGCCGGTGCTGCGCAAAGACTTCATGATTGATCCTTGGCAGGTTGCAGAAGCACGCAGCATCGGTGCAGATGCCATCCTCATTATCGTTGCCGCTCTGTCCGATACGCAAATGAAGGAAATTGAAAACGCTGCAATGGAGCAAGGCATGGACGTCCTAGTGGAAGTGCATGACGAGGCGGAAATGGAGCGGGCACATGCACTTCAATCGCGCTTGATCGGTGTAAATAACCGCGACCTTAAAAGGTTTGTCACAGATCTAGCTGTGACAGAGAGACTGGTATCCTATGCACCAGAAGGAACTTTGCTGGTCAGCGAAAGCGGGATCGCGGATCATTCAGATTGCCAACGACTTGCTGAATGCGGCGTAAGAACATTTCTGGTAGGTGAAAGTCTCATGCGGCAAGATAACGTGAGTGCAGCCACCCGATCATTGCTTGAAGGGTAAACCGCGAACAATGCAAGGCGCCAAACACGAGCTGTTTGAAAGCGAAGTATGAGTAAGAAGCTTAGTCATATTGATGATGCCGGTGATGCCCGGATGGTAGATGTCGGGGAAAAGCCAGCGACTTTGCGCAAAGCTGTGGCTGGCGGAACCATCACTATGGCTCCCACTGCTTTGGCCGCTGTTAAACAGGGCGATGCTCCAAAAGGGGATGTGCTGGGTACAGCGCGGATTGCCGGGATTATGGCAGCCAAGCGCACCCATGAATTGATCCCCTTGTGTCATCCCCTTGGGCTTGATGCTGTGAACATCGACTTCGATTTCATGGATAACGGTGTGAAGGTAACTGCAACCGCATCGCTGACCGGCAAGACGGGTGTGGAAATGGAAGCGATGGTTGCTGCAAGCACTGCATTGCTGACAATTTACGACATGGCGAAAGCGATGGACAAGGGCATGGTGATTGGTGACGTTCGCTTGCTGGAGAAGCTGGGCGGTAAATCCGGACATTGGAAGGCGGCACTAGGTTGATGGCAGCCATGCTGGAGCTGGAAGAGGCACAAAAACGCCTGCTCGCGCTTGCCTCTTTGATGCCTGCTGAACAGATCCCGGCTGAAGAGTCTCTCGGACGCTATCTTGCTAGAGATCTTAAAGCCGCGAGAACGCAGCCCGCCCGCGATCTTTCAGCCATGGACGGCTACGCCATTGGAGACGGTCCTGGACCCTGGAATCTCGTGGGCGAAAGTCGGGCTGGCTCAGCTTACGATGGAACACTCGGCGCAAATCAAACAATCCGAATTTCGACGGGTGCCGCCTTACCGCAAGGGGCAGATCGCATCCTTATTCAGGAAAATGCAGCCGTAGAAAACGGTCTTGTCAGCA
>WTKI01000159.1 GCA_011524425.1 Altererythrobacter sp.
CTGCAATAACATGCAGAGCCAATGTGGTCTTACCTGAACTTTCCGGGCCATACACTTCGATGACGCGCCCTTTAGGCAGGCCGCCAATTCCCAATGCAATATCGAGGCCAAGCGATCCGGTTGAGATCGCCTCTACATTCATCGCTTCTTTCGAGCCCAGCTTCATTGCCGAGCCTTTGCCAAATGCTCTGTCAATCTGAGCAAGCGCAGCGTCGAGCGCCTTCTGACGGTCCACAGAACTTTCCTTTTCTACCAGCTTGAGACTCGTCGACATCGCATGACCTCCTTCAATTGCCTAGTGCTGCCGATGACTTATCGACCGCCCCTTTGGCGCTGCATGTTGGAGATTATGTATCTGATTTGTTCTCATAGAACAAGAGAGGAACAAAAATTTTTTTAGGGACCGCTAACTAATTGTAATAAATATGCTTTCAAATCTTCTAGCGTTCAGAAAGGCGCATTTTGAAAGTAATTTCACGTTCGCTGTTGGCTGGAACACTCAATTCGGCCACCCGGTTGCCATCTTTTAACCTGGTTTTACGCAATCCCTGCACTTCCCATTCCGCATAGGAACCCAAGTTGAGCCGCACAGTGGCTTTGTGTGGGTTAGCATTGGTCACCACGCTTTTGATAGTCACCCATGGGCGCGCGCCATCTTCTATAGGTCGAGCAATGCTCGTGCGAGAACACTGGCCTTGAACTTGCACGCTTGGCCCCATCGCAATCTCGATCTCCTGGCCAACCGCGTAGTCGCGCAAACGCTCTTCACCGACCAGCAAGTCACCAGAGGCGCTTGGTTCGAAGAGAGTGATGCCGCCCATCGGCAAGGCCATTCCAAGGCCGTGCTTTTTATCATTCTTTGTCTTCAGCAGGATCGAAGCTTCAGACTTCAAATCTGGTTCAAAAACCGGCCATGGCCTGCAAATCACTTCGTAAAGCAATGCGCCTTTGACATCTTTCTGATTAAGAAAGGCAACTTGCTTCAGCCCTTGTGCGTTGACACTGACAGGCTCTGGAACGCGGTAGAGCTTCAAATCACCGAGCTGTTCTTCGGATGCGACCATCGCAACCGGGACAGACTGCAGAGCCTCAGATCTCCTGTACCCTGTGACGATGACCGTGTCTGCGGATTCTGCCAGCGCTAGTGTGGGAAGAGCTGGAGGCGGAACAATTTTGCCATAATACGGAACCGCCGATCCAGCTGATGTGCTGCCGATAGGGAAGCATGTCAGACGCAAAGGTTTTGCGCGCGGTGGTTCCGCAAGTTCTTCAAAGTCGCTTTCGATATTCAGCGTGCCGGCAATCGCCATCAGTTCAGCATCCGCAAAACTCTGGCCATTGTCATTGAGTATCGTCAACCAGGAGAGCAAGTTGAAGCGCAGCCTGTCAGCGCTGCCCCCTTCATGCAAAGTTGCTACATAGTGCGCCTGCCAATCGAAGCCCCAGGCAAGATAGCTTAGCGTGATGTCGTATGTCCCACCCGCTTCATCACGCGTATCGATTGTGAAGACAGGTTGCGGAGTGAGCCCATCAGGAACGGAGGGAAAGGTAAGCCTCTCTGGCAAGCCGGCACAGCGAACCGCTTCGTACCCTTCTGCAGTTTCAAGCACCAAACCGCCATCGGCCCGCGTTCGCACAATCCCCTCTTGGCTGATCTGCTTACCGCTGCCCGGCATTGTGCGGGTAACGGTAATGCGATTGCCAAGCATGCCATTGACGAGCGCAGCAGGAGACAAGAGCTCTGCATTGCGGTTCTTTTCAATCGTACCGCCTGGCAGTCCAGTCACGATCGCAGAGACCGCGACCATGCCTTCGGCAACGCCAGCAAAACGAATTGTCGAGACGCCTGCGGGCAACGTCACGCGGCGGGTCTCGCTGATCATCGCAAAGCCTTCAGGCATGTTGCGGTTCATCGACTGATCCACTTGTCGAGACGGATCGCGATAAACAGTTACTGCTGTTTTCATCGGTGCGGAGGCGTCGACCACTTCGCGCGCGTTAGTAGGCCCTGCGACAAGCGAGAGCATTGCCGCTGCGATTGCAATCAAAGAACCGATGAAGCGGGGCATTGCCCTCCCCCTCGCCTTAGTAACGCGTGGCGTAAGTGACGCGGACGACCCGCTCGCCATTAGCGGGCACGCTCACAGTATAACGCCGGGTGTTAGCGTTGAGCTGCACCCCCTCAACATCTTCGCTGGTCACTCGGAAGTCGCGCGTCCACCAACCGCGATCCAAACCGCCTTGATCAAGCTCCACTTCTACTGGAGTGCTTTTGGCATTGGTGAAAGTGTAGCGCATGGTCGTTCGGTAATAGGTCGGCCGTTCTTCGCGCGTGTAGGTGCGAGTGCGCCCGTCATCTTCCACCACACGGTAACGCGACGTCGCTTCCCACTCGCTTTGAGTGATGCGATCGCGTTTCTCAACCTCAGCCTGGACAAGCACATCGAATGCTTGCCCTGTCGTGAGCGAAAGGGTGCTCCCCATGGGTGTATGGCCGATCTGGTTCTCGCCAATAAATTGCGGGCTGCCGCGGCTGTCACGTTGATAAAATCGCACAGCGCCTGCCGGCAGAGCATCACCTAACCCGCCATCGCTGGAACTGCTGAAAGAAATGTCGCTGTTTACGTTCACCGGCGCATTATCGCTGGTGAGCCATCCGACAGAACGGCTGTAGACCTTGCGCGCGGGAACGCCCTGAACGTCCAGAAAGCTGACTTGCTTGGTTTGGGCGTTGGCAATCGTAGTTCGCTGAGCAATGGGATAAAGATAATAGTCGCCTAACTGCTCGCGCTGAGCGGTTTGTGTGCCCACCCGCCTTACATTCTGATTCCTATTCCGTCCTCTTTGGCCAGGGCTACCGGCTACCAGCAATGTCTCTGCATTGTGAAAGGTAGTGCCGGTGTTGTTGGTGAGCGTTACCCAACCCTGCATATCAATCGTACCAGCACCTTCATCATACATGG
Source organism: Altererythrobacter sp. (assembly GCA_011524425.1). Classification (GTDB taxonomy): domain Bacteria; phylum Pseudomonadota; class Alphaproteobacteria; order Sphingomonadales; family Sphingomonadaceae; genus Erythrobacter. The sequence continues at coordinate 2,964 of WTKI01000159.1, forward strand.
CCACATAATCTGCATTCCAGCGCAGTCCTGTGGTGAGATATCGGATCGAAGCAGGACGAACGCCTCCACGCGTTGCATCGACATTCACAGAAAGTGTCGGGCGCGCACGCAGATTGGGAGGGACGCGGTCGAACACGACACGCACTGGAAGCCCATCATCGCGCAAGACTTCAATCCGATCACCAATCTGGACAACTACGCCACCCGCTGTTGAAAGGACTTTCGCACGCTCAGTTGTCTCGCGCCCGGTTGCAGGGTTTGTCCGAACCAATGTGACAGTCTGCCCGATTGCTTTTTCCATCATTTTTGACGGAGTGAGCAGATCAAAATCGAAATTCTGCTCGATGATGCCAGCGCCATTGGCGGCAAAACTCAAAGTTTCAGGACGGATCCGCGCAGAGACATCCGGAAATTCAATCTTGCTCCGCCCACGCGGGATATTGAGCTGGCGAATGTCTTGCACAAGCGCCTGATCGTTATTGTAGATCGTAACGGCCAGATCGCCCTGTGCGGTTTCTTCCGAAGCAGATTGTGCGAGCGCTGGAAGTCCTGCTGCGAGCAAACCGACTATTGCGACTTTGTGCAGCAAACGCCTTTTAACAAATGCCATCTTGAACCCTTCCTCAAATCCCAATGCGATTATAATGGGCGAGGATGCAATGTATCAAAGATGAATGGAATACAGTCTACACCCTAATCTTTCGATCCTGGTGAGTGGAGCTGGGGGACTGCTGCCCAACCTTTTAGACCAGAGCCGTTCTCAAGACTTCAGACACTTTGTCGCCAATCTGTTGCACGCTGAACGGCTTGGGAATGAAGTGCATGTTGGGGATATCGATATCTTTACGAAGCTGTTCCTCAGCATAGCCAGACATGAAAAGAACCGGAATATCAGGTTTAATCTCGCGGATGGCGCGCGCCATCGCGGGCCCGTCCATTCCCGGCATAACAACGTCGCTTACTATCAAGTCGAAAGTCTTGCCCTTCTTGATCTCCGCAAGCCCAAACTCCCCATCAGAACAAGCCGTAACGGAATATCCGGAACGGGTGAGTGCGCGTTCAGCAACAGCCCGCACCATGTCTTCGTCTTCGACCAGCAAGATGTCACCCCCGCCAGACCATTCGCGCATGGCTTCTTGCTTAACCGGCTCTTTGGCGGGAACCTGCTCCCCTTTGTGGACAGGGAAATAGAGCGAGAAACGAGCACCCAATGGTCTTCCTGAACTATCCTCCACATTAGTAGCAAAGATAAATCCGCCCGATTGCTTCACAATACCGTAGACCGTTGAAAGACCAAGACCTGTGCCTTTGCCTTGTTCTTTTGTTGTGAAGAATGGCTCAAACAATTTAGGCAAAGCCTGCGCAGGAATTCCCCCACCGTCATCTTCGACGATCAGCATAGTGTAGTCCGCAGTCGGAAGGACTTCGGACCCCATTTTCTCAACATCGCGCGCTTGCACACGATGCGTCGTTAAAACGATACGTCCATCGCCTTCACCGCGGGACTGAATCGCATCGCGCGCGTTGACGGCAAGGTTCATGATAACTTGTTCAAGCTGCTGGGGATCAGCTCGGACCGCACCAAGATCGCGATCATGCTTCACATGATATTCGATCTTCTCTCCGATCAATCGCTTTATAAGCGGCCCGACTTCACTGACGACATCAGGCAATTGGATTATTTCGGGTCGCAATGTTTGCTGACGCGAAAATGCCAGCAATTGGCGTGTTAAAGCAGCAGCCCGGTTCGAATTATTCTTGATCTGCTGAATATCGTCATAATCGCTGTCTCCAGGCGTATGGCGCAAAAGCATGAGATCGCAAGTACCGATGATGGCTGTCAGAACACTGTTAAAGTCATGTGCGACACCGCCTGCCAACTGGCCTACGGCTTGCATCTTGGTCGCTTGTGCAACCTGGCGTTTCAGCTGATTTTCTTCGCTGGAGTCTGCTATGCTTATAAGCACCGCAGCTTCGCCTAAACCGCGAACCCCGGCAAGACCAAGCGAAACCGGCTCTTCCGGGCGGACTGTAAGCCGCACAGCCATGTTGCCGCTTGTGGCAGGACCGCGCCCATGCCGTCTGACCGCATCAGACAAAGCAGCTTTGTCTTCGCGCACAACCAAATCGGTTGGGAACGGGGGCATTCCGCGTTGCTCGCGATCGATGGATCGCAAAAAGGCGGTATTGCCGAACAGGAAACGGCCGTCACGATCCGTCATCGCAAGACCTAGCGGCAACTGGCTCAGTAGACCTTCAAGCTGAGCGACACCTGCTTGAGAGGAGCCATCCCAGCTACCGCCAATTCCAACGCCGCTATCGACTAACAGCATTAATGATTCGCCATCCTCAGGTCCGCCAGTCTCGCTTTCATTAGGATTTTCCAGTGGCACATGGATTAAGGTTTGGGGCGTCCCGGCCTGCCCTTCACGCGCGAAAAAAATCCGATCCCGGTCGTCGGAACGCAGAAACGAAACAAAATCCTGTCCTGCGAGCGTTGCATTAGCATCGCCTGCGGCGCGTTCTGCAAATCCTGCACTCACACTTCGTACGACACCATCAGGCGAAGTTATGGCCGCCTCGATACCAGCTCGCGAGAGCATAGTGCCAAAGATGCCAGCGACATCATATTGCAGCAATTCCGCTGCCAAGGGCTCTGCTGACTGTTGTAACCGCCAAAGCAAAAAATCATCTGACTGCCCTGCCCGCTTCGCAGAAACCGCCCAGTGATGCGTGCCGCTCTCTGCTTTTGGAAGCTCCACTTTCTCGGCAGAACTAGTCCCGTCTCGCCATGCCTCGCGAGCTAACAGCATAAGAGCGTCTTGCGATGGCCGCTCTTGCGTGAGCATACATGGCGCTTCGCCAGAACCGAACGCATCTATGTATGCAGTGTTGGCACAAACCAAGCGGTTGGCGCGGTCTGTAACTGCTATGGCAGTTCCTGGCAGTTCCATCGCAGCGAGCGCCACTGACCAGTCGACAACCGTTTCCGCTGTGTAGGCCGGAGCCTGTCGCATCCTTTCCAGCCCAAACGCAACAAGGCCAAGAACGATAAGACCTGCGACATAGCCAAGGACAAGGATCAGAT
>WTKI01000157.1 GCA_011524425.1 Altererythrobacter sp.
AGGCGGTGCAGTCACGCTTTGCGCTGTGGCCCAGAACATGATGACGAAAACCGGCAGCGTCGAGGCTAGCAAGATCACCCAGCGATAAGGCTGCGGCTTTTTGAATTCATTCCAGAAATCAGCGATCCCGGGCGCGGGATTGAAACGCGATTTGGAGAAAGACTTCATCAACATGCTGTCAACATAGGGATCACGCTCGCAGGACGCCAGTGTTTCGGCACCCGCTGATTATCCAAAGCTGGAATATAGAGTGCGCCCGTGCTGTTTGAGCCAGAGATCGGCCCGTTTGATATCGCCTTCGTAAATCTCGCTCAACAAAGCGTGGAAAGCAGGCGAATGATCAAAATGCACCAAATGTGTCACTTCATGGGCAACGACTGAGCGCCGGACAAATTCAGGAGCCTGGATCAAACGCCAGTTCAACCGAATGCGCTTGCGATCAGAACAGCTGCCCCAGCGCTTTTGCGCTCGGGACAAGGAAACCGGCACAGGCTTTAGACCTGCAGCTTCACAATAATGTGCAGCATCCTCTTCAAACGCTGAAAGTGCTTGACCTTCCAGCCAACGCTTAAGACGGGCTTCCAGCGATGCAAGCGGCCCGCCCAGAGTGATCGTGCCGTTCATTGTCTGCGGCTTGCGAGGATGTGCTTCATCCCACTCCAGTGCAAAAGGCTCGCCATTGATATGCAAGGTGCTGCCCGGTTCAGGGGCGGCACGCTGAGGCAGCTTGGCCAATTGATCGGTCAGCCACTCACTTTTGGCATGCGCGAAAGCAATCGCTTCTTTACTGCGCGCCCATTGCGGCAAGGTAAGCCTTACTGCGCTGCCATCAGGCGCGATCCGCAATGTCAGACGCCGCGCTCTGGGATGCCGTTTGAGCTCGATCGGGAGTATGCGTCCGCCTAACTCAATCTCCGGCTCGATCTGCTCCTGGCGCAGCCAATCAATCATCGCATGTGCTCGCGAACATGCAGGTCCCAATTGACCATGTGATGCTCGACCGGGCCAGCATCGACTTCGCTAATGACTCGGCCGACAACAGATGCCCCGGTCGCATGCACTGCGTCAGGATCGCCGCTTATAAGATAATGCCAATCCGGCAAGGGCCTGTTGTCTGCTCTCCTGCGATAAGCGCAAGTCTCCGGCAACCATGGCACATCGTTCACAATGTTGAGCGTTAAACGCAGGCAGTCCGGGACAAAGCTCTTGCGGTTTTTATAGTCTGTGCAGCGGGCTGTTTTAGTGTCGAGCAGCTTACAGGCGACATTCGTGTCGAAAATCTCGCCAGTGTCTTCTTCCTCGACTTTGTGCAAGCAGCACCGTCCGCAGCCATCGCAAAGCGCTTCCCATTCAGGGCGAGACAAATCCTCTAAAGGAAGGGTCCAGAACTGGTCTCTCAATTCACCCATTTGGCAAGTTCAGCTGCGACGCTTTGTGCGCCTTGATCGGTCGGTAAAGTTGCAAGCGGTTCGCCTGCCGGTCCAAACAGATAGACCACTGCAGAATGATCCATCAAATACCCGCCGCCCGGCGTATCTTCGCCGCGCGAGTAATAAACACGAAACGTATCGGCGGCGGCTTTCACTTGCTCTTCGCTGCCGGTCAGCCCGATCAGATCTTCTGAAAATGCAGCAGCAAATTCACTGACTTTTTCCGGCGTATCGCGCGAAGGATCGATGCTGATAAACATCGGTTGGATTTTAGCGGCCAACTGAGGCCGCTTGTCGGCGAAGATTTCCAGCCCCTGTATCATCCGCTGCGTATCTGTCGGGCATATATCCGGGCAGAAGGTGAAACCGAAATAGACAATCCGGTACTGGCCATCGAAGTCCGACCAGCGCACTGCTTTCCCGTCCCCGCCGACCAGTTCAAAGGCGCCGCCAATATCCGCTCCCTTCAAAGGCGGATCTTGCGCTGGCTCTGTCGCAGCCGGACTGCACGCTGCAAGCAAGGCTGAAGCCAGCAGCGCCGGTATGAGACGGCTCAGGTTGCGAAGTCGGAGAAACATGGCGTGTTGGTTCATGGTCTGCTAATTGGGCATTGGCCATTGGGTTTGAAAGAGGTTTCAAGCACCTCTAAGGGGCTTTCTGGCAGGAATCGTGAAAGGATAACAGGATGGCGGGCGCCGTTATGCGCAAGATTGCAATTTTGATCGCAGCATTGGCGGCTTGTGCAGCTGTGCCGGCGGCAGCGCAGTTTTTCTCCGATGGCTATGAGTTTCTGAAGGCGGTGAAGGACCGTGATGGCGATGCTGTAACGAATGCGCTGAACGAGCCTGGCACGACAATTGTCAATTCGCGCGATCTGACCACTGGCCAAACCGCGATGCATATCGTGACAGAACGCCGCGATCTGGTGTGGATTCGCTTTTTGACGCAGCGCGGCGCCAATCCCAATATCCGCGACAAGAACGGCGTTGCACCAGTGCAGCTTGCTGTCACGCTGGGCTTTGTTGACGGAGTGGAAGCGCTGATCAAAGCTGGCGCTGAAATCAACATCAAGAACAGCACTGGCGAAACGCCGCTGATTTCAGCGGTGCATAGCCGCAATGCCGCTCTGGTGCGCTTGCTGCTGGAGAAAGGCGCCGATCCTGATGCTACGGACAATTCCGGCCGGTCTGCGCGCGATTATGTGGCGCTGATGAACGGGAACGCCCGGCTCGTGGACGAGTTTGAAAAAGCAGACGCCAAGCGTGAAGAGCAAGGCGAAGTCAAGCAATACGGCCCGTCCATCTAAGCGGAGTTCAACTGACCTACCATGACTGATTTTGCTGACATGACACTTGAGGAACTGCGTCTTGCTTTGGCGCCTGAAGTGGCAGCTGCAGCGATTTTTGACGGTTGGAATGACACCGCTTTGGAAGCGGCTGCCGAAATGGCAGGCGCGGATTTTGATGTCGCAAAGCTTGCTTATGCAGACAAGCCTGTAGGTGGCCGGTCGATGGATATGATCGATGCCTGGATTGAAAGCGTCGATGCGCAAATGGTGGAAGCTCTGCCGCAGGAAAAATTGGCTGGCATGAAAATCCGCGACCGGATTTTTGAGCTTGTGTGGTTCCGCCTATCCGCTGTCGAAGGCTTGGAAGAAGCATTGCGCCGCGCGATGGCGATCATGGCGATGCCGCAAAATGCTGCGCGGTCTTTGAAGATCGGATGGCGCAGCGCAGACCTAATGTGGCGGCTGGCTGGCGATACGGCAACGGATTACAATCACTACACCAAGCGGACCATTCTTGGCTCAATCTATGCTGCGACTTTGGCTGTCTTCATTGAAGACGAAAGCGAAGGCAAAGAGCAAACCCGCGCATTTCTCGAACGCCGGATCGAAGGTGTGATGAAGTTTGAGAAAGTCAAAGCCAAGCTGCTTCGCTCTGATCGCGAAAGCTTCAACGTCACGCGTTTTCTGGGCCGGCTACGCTATCCAGCAAGATAGGTGGAAGTGCCCGGTTTTGAGTGCCAAGTCCTGCGCTGTCTGGCCTCGATTTTAGCACTTAGGTACCTTTAGGCCCGCTTTCTGTCGCTTTAGGTCGCGGCTTTATTGAGAATCACTTGCAATGCGCGAGTGGCTCTGGCAGCGCCTCATGCGATGACTTTGGACCACTTGCCCTCCGGCACATCAGCGCAGATCACTGCAATCGATTGGGACTGCATTCCACTAGAGGATGCGCAAAGGCTGCGCGCCTTAGGCCTTGATAACGGGGCAGAAATCAGCGTTGCCCATCGCGGCGTCTTGTGGGGCAAAGATCCTCTGGCGGTCACGATTGGCAGGATGACTGTGGCGCTGCGCCGTTCGCATGCAGCAGCTATGACGGTGGCTGAGCAATGAGCGTGTTCCGCAGAGCCGCGCTGGTCGGAAACCCTAATGCAGGCAAGAGCGCACTCTTCAACGCGCTCACCGGTGCACGCCAGAAAATCGCTAATTATCCGGGGGTTACGGTCGAACGCAAGGCAGGTCGCATGGCTCTGCCTAATGGCGAGCCGATGGAGCTGATCGACTTGCCCGGCAGCTATTCTTTACGCGAAACTTCCAGTCCCGATGAAGAGGTTACGCGGCAATTGGTGTTGGGCGAGTTCGAAGGCGAAGCACAGCCTGACGTGCTGATTGTTGTCCTCGATGCTGCAAACCTCGAACAACATCTTGTCTTTGCACAAGAAGTCATTGCACTCGGTCAGCCCACAGTCGTCGCACTGAACATGGTCGATCTAGCGACGCGTGACGGGCTGGTGATCGATCCAAGCGCGCTTTCGCACGGTCTGGGTGTACCAGTCGTTGAAACTGTCGCGGTGCGTCGACGCGGTCTTGAAGATCTTGCACAAGCTATTGGAAATGCAAAAATTCTCGATGGAGAATTGAGCGATCAGCGGCGCATTGGCGAGCTGACTTTGCCAGAGCGCAGGCTTGCTGCACGCAACATTGCGAAGGCTGCAATCCTATCGGAAAGCGGTAGCCATCGATTGCATTCAGGCTTGGACAAGGTGCTGCTCCACCCGTGGGCGGGGCCTGTCATATTGTTCGGGCTGCTGTTCGTGATGTTTCAAGCAGTGTTCGCTTGGGCCGACCCATTTATCGGCCTGATCGAAGGCGCAACTGAGGCGGCATCGGGATTCGTTACCGCATCCATGGCTGAGAGCTTTGTTCGTGACTTTATCACAGAAGGGCTCATCGCCGGGGTTGGATCAGTGGTGGTTTTCCTGCCGCAGATCGTTATCCTGTTCGCGTTCATTTTGATAATGGAAGCAAGCGGTTACATGGCGCGCGCTGCCTTTATCATGGACCGGATCATGGCCGGTGTCGGGCTTTCCGGGCGTAGCTTCATCCCGCTGCTTTCCAGCTTTGCCTGCGCAATTCCCGGGATCATGGCAACGCGCAGTATTTCCGATCCCAAAGACAGGCTGACGACCATTCTGATCGCGCCGCTGATGACCTGCTCTGCGCGATTGCCAGTTTATGCCGTAATCATCGCAGCAGTCATTCCGGCAACCAGCGTTGGCCCGGGAATAGGACTTCAGGGCCTGGTTCTTTTTGGCCTTTATATCGCTGGCATACTCGGCGCTATGCTCGCCGCATTAGTGATGCGCCGATCCATTACCAAAGGGGCTGCATCCGGTTTCATCATGGAACTTCCCCGCTATCAATGGCCGCGTATCAAAGACTTGCTGATCGGACTTTGGCAGCGCGCCTGGGTGTTCCTGCGCCGTGCAGGCACCATCATTTTTGCCGCCACAGTCATCCTGTGGCTCTTGCTGACTTTCCCTAAGGCAGGCGAGGGCGAGAACCAGCTAGATGCAAGCTACGCTGGGCAGATCGCGACTGCCATGCATCCGGTGTTTGAGCCGGTCGGCTTCAACCGCGAAATGACCCTTGCTCTAGTGCCAGCGATGGCTGCTCGCGAAGTGGCAGTGGCAAGCCTTGCCACAACTTATGCTGTCGAAGCAGACGACGAAGAAGCAACAGAACTTGCTCTGCGCGACCAGATCGCCGCCCGTTGGAGCTTGCCGACCGCGCTCGCATTTCTCGCCTGGTTTGTGTTCGCGCCGCAATGCCTGTCGACCATTGCCGTGGCCCGGCGAGAGACCAATGGCTGGAAATGGCCAATGGTCATGCTCGGCTATTTGTTCGCGCTGGCTTACATCTTTGCAGGGCTTACATTCTGGGCAGCGAGCGCTGCTGGTCTTTAGCCAGCTTCCCACAAGACACTTGTGAAAACTACGAAACGCGGGTGGCGACTCAGGGAGCCATTCGATAAGCCTTGCCTCAACTAAGGAAGGATTCTTGAAATGGCGGGTTCACTCAACAAGGTCATGCTGATCGGCAATCTGGGCGCAGACCCTGAAGTGCGCAGTTTTCAGAACGGCGGCAAGGTCTGCAATCTGCGCATTGCGACGACGGAAACCTGGAAGGACCGCAACACTGGCGAGCGTCAGGAGCGGACCGAGTGGCACACCGTGGCAATCTTTTCAGAAGGGCTGGTCAATGTCTGCGAGAACTATCTCAAGAAAGGCTCGAAGGTCTTTGTCGAAGGCAAGTTGCAGACCCGTAAAT
>WTKI01000206.1:0-2772 GCA_011524425.1 Altererythrobacter sp.
GTGTTTACGCGGTCGCCGGCCTCATCCTGAGCAGCAGCAGATGGCGCAACAATCGCAACAGGAGCCGCGATCAGAACGGCAGCAAGTAAACGTGTCATGGCAGAGTCCTGTTTCATGTCTATGCCTCTAAATAGGCGCGCGCAGCGCTGAATGCCAGCTGAAGCGCTCCCTTTCGCTTCAAACCCGCTCAGCCAATTTGATTGCAGCTCGGCATCCCAGCCGGATTACTCCTGAAAGAAGCGGATAGGCCGGCGCGCGCTCTGCACCTGCGGCTAGAGCTGCATCGCGATGCTCGCGCTCGTCTTCGCGAAACTCTTCGATCATTTCGGCCAATTCGGGATCAGCCGCTGTTTCCTGCAAACGGTCAAGTTGATCGGAATAGTGTTTATCAATCTCTTCCTCGACGGCTGCCGTGCAAGCCATCGCCGCTTCCGGGCCGATCAACGCAGTGGTGGCTCCAAGCGCATAGCCTGCTGCTGACCAGAACGGCGTAAGCACAGTCGGGCGCACCCCGCGCTCAGCCATAAGGGCATCAAACTTAGCGCGGTGCCCCTCTTCCTGTGCGGCCATTCCGGCAATTTCGGCAGCATGTGGTCCGCGGTCGCCCATAACCGCCAATTGGCCTTCATAAATGCGGGTAGCGCCAAACTCACCAGCCTGATCTACGCGGATCATGCGGTGAAGTTCGTCCTTTGTCATGCGCGGGTTTGCACTCATCGCGACGCCTGCCTCTCTCTATCTTACCTTCCGTTCGCCTGCCTCAGCGGGATTTCAGCGCAAGCCAGACAACTACCAGCCCTGTGCTGCAGGAGAATAAGAAATTATACCCCGCCAGACTTATGCCAAACAGGTCCCATGGAGCCGAATCGCAGCGCACCAGAGGCGCGTTGAGTATGGCCTCCATCGGGTCCTGGCCAAGCTCTACGACAGTTGCGCACTGTGTGATGCCTTCCCACCAGCCATATTCAACCCCTGCATGAAAGGCGCCGATCAAGCCCGAGGCAAAGATCGCAAGACCCGCAAAAGCGGTCCAAAGATGCTTAGGCGCTGCAACAATAGACAGCATCGCCAGACCAATCGCGGCAAAGTGCGGATATCGCTGCCACCAACACATCTCGCACGGATACATATCGAAGACATATTGCGAGACATAGGCCCCGCCGAGCAAAGCAGCGGGGACGCCAACGGCAAGAGCTTGCGCGATCCAGAGCCCGCGCTGATCATGGGTCAATTCAGCCATTGGCTGAGCATATAGGCAGCTTAATCGCGTATTGCCACTGCGCTAGGCGTTGTGCGGCGCAAAGTCTCCAGAGCATAATGCAGCTGGAAGTCTTCGACGCCTTCTGCCTTCAGCTCGTCAGCCGTTTTCTGGAAACGCGGGTCAGACAGCTTATCGCTTTCCAACTCTTCATCTTCGAGCCCAAGCTCGTTGACAAGATGGCCCTTCAGATCGCTTTCGCGCAGCGCATATTTGCTGCGTTTGGCATAATCGGGGTCAGACAATTGCGGGATAGCGATATCGGGATCGATCCCGCCCTCCTGCACTGAATGGCCTGATGGCGTGTAGTAACGCGCAGTCGTCAGTTTGAGCGCTGTATCTCTGCTTAGCGGCAACAGGGATTGTACACTGCCTTTGCCAAAGCTGCGCTCACCCATCACGAGGGCGCGGCGATGATCCTGCAATGCGCCCGCAACGATCTCGGATGCAGATGCAGAGCCGGCATCAATCAAGACGATGATCGGAACGCCTTCCGCCATATCGCCGCGGAACACAGTCTCCGCATCGTAAAGAAGCGTTTCACCGCGTGCGCGCCCGCGCTGCGATACGATCCGGCCCTTTTTCAAGAATAGGTCGGACAAGGCCACAGCTTCATCGAGGGAGCCGCCGGGATTGGAACGCAAGTCCAAGACAAGCCCGTTCATCCTGCCAGCGGCCTCTTCTTGCAAGGCGCTCCACGATGAATAGACATCGCTGCCAACATCGCGCGAAAACTCATTCACAGTGATTACACCGATATTGCCCGCTGCAAGCTCATGCGTGACAGGCTCAAGCTCGATAACGCCGCGTGTGACATCCACTTCGAAAGGATCGTCTCTGCCCGGGCGGAAAACAGTCAACCGTATCGACGTGCCTTCAGGTCCGCGCATGCGCGATACCGCTTCGTCCAGATCACGGCCATAGATCAGCTCACCATCCAGATGGGTGATGTAGTCGCCGGCTTTCAGACCGGCTTGGTCTGCCGGGCTGCCTCTGAATGGCGAGATGATTTTGACAGCGCCGTCTTCAGAGATAACCGACAAGCCAAGGCCGGAATAATTGCCGTCAATCAGCGTTTCCAACCGCCGCATTTCAGCGCCATCAATATAAGAGGAATGAGGATCCAGCGATGACAGCATGCCATCGATCGCGCCGCGGATCAGCTGCTCGTCATCAACAGGTTCGACATAACTTGCCTGAATGCGCTGATAGACAGCAAACAATTTGCCGAACTCTGCAGAAGAAGCATCCGTTGCTTGCGCGCTGGAATTGGTAACAAGAGGAGAAACCGCGATCGCAGTGACGGCTCCAACGGCGACCAGCGCTGAGGAACGAAGCAAAGCGGAAATTGTCATGGCGCACTAACTCCTATGGTTACCCTCTTAATCGTATAGCGAGACACGCCTTAATGCCAGATTAGAGATGCCTTGCAGTGTCCCGTAGAGAGATCAGCGTGCACCGTTCATCGAAAAATGCACCGTTTAATATCTGATATGGCCCGTTTTAGCGCAGAT
>WTKI01000206.1:2872-6008 GCA_011524425.1 Altererythrobacter sp.
CATCAAGATCGCGCGCCTGCTCTGCCAGACGCAGTGCCATTTCGTTTTCTTTGGCTGCAGCACCGCGCATTTGCTGCGCTGCAATTCTCTGCTGAGCGGCCAGCGCGTTGAGCTGTGCGCGGCGTTCTTCCAGAAGACCTTCATCATCGCGAAGTTCACTCAAACTCAATTCGGTTTGGTCCTTGAGCGCCTCCGCTTCGGCTATGTCCTCCCGCAAGCCCGCCGTGCGGTTGCGGATCTCAGGCATAGTGGTTGAAAGGACTGCTCGCACATAGACAGTGTCCTTAAGCGAGCCTGGCCTCAGCGCAGATAACGCCAGAGGTCGACGCGCCATATTTTGCAAGGCGGCGGCAAGCCGCGTCAACGGCTGGCTCTTTTCCGCTAGCCGGGCATCCAGTTCTTTGCGCTGCGCTGCGATGAGTGCAATCCGCGCTTCCGAAGCAGCGATCTGCGCTTCGGATTGCTGGATCTGAGCGGCGAGCGCCGCCGCCTCGGCCCGCGTTTGCTCTTCAGCTTCATTCGCTTCTCGAGCTTCTGTGGAGAGGGCTTCAGCACGTTCTGCTGCTGCTGCTGCTGCATCTTGTGCCTCGGCCAGAGACATTCGGGCATCTTGTGCATCTTGCCCCTGTGCCGCTGGCGCGAAGCCTGATTGCGCTTCGGTCAGAGCAGGCCCTGCCAAGACCGCAGCACCACACACAGCAATCAAACCCAACGAATATGCAAACCAGCGCATGGGGTGATCATGCCCGATGATAGGGGTGGCCGGCAAGGATTGTCGTCGCGCGGTAAAGCTGCTCAGCTAACATTGCTCGCGCCAGCAAATGCGGCCAGGTCGCATTGCCAAAGCCAAGCAAGATGTCCGCTTGAGCGCGCTCCGCTTGGCTGTGCCCGTCAGCCGCGCCAAGGACAAAGCGCGCTTCGCGCATGCCATCATCGCGCCAATCGCCAAGGAGCGCGGAGAATTCTTCTGAAGAGAGATCCTTGCCGCGTTCGTCCAAGAGGACGGTTTTGAAAGGAGTTTGCGGTTCGGGAATGCGCCCGCCGACCTCAGGCAATTCTGTGAATTTGATCGGCCACGTAATCCGCTTTTCGTAGCGCGCGACCAGATCCGCTTCAGGCGAGCGCGCAATCTTTCCGCGGGCGATAACGTGGAGAAGAATGATCAAGACCTTCGTTTTGGAAGCTCAGGACCAAGGTCCGGAGCAGACCCGGCAAAGCCTTAATTGCTTACTGCCGCATTGGTTTCATCACCCAGCGCCCACATCCGTTCCAGATTGTAGAAGCTGCGCACTTCAGGGCGGAACAGATGCACAACCACATCGCCCGCATCGATCAGCACCCAGTCTGCCGCTGTAAGGCCTTCTACGCGAACAGGGCCGAATCCGGCCTGCTTGATCTTTTCAGCAAGCTTTTGAGCAATCGCTGCGACCTGGCGGGTCGAACGTCCGGATGCAATCACCATATGGTCAGCAATAGAGCTCTTGCCGGCCAAGGGAATCGAAACGATTTCCTGAGCCTGGTCGTCATCAAGTTGGGACATGACAAGCCGGTGCAGATCGTCAGGTCCAAGAGCCGGAGAAGTGTCTGACACGTTACCTGTCATAGAGACCACTTTGCTGGTGTCGGCAGAGGCCGAAATGTTTGGCGCCTGGTTCATAGGCGATGTCGAAACTCCTATATAAAATTTGAAAATGCACCGGAGTGCAAAAATCGACAGGTGTATAAGGCCAACCGCGGTGCGCTTGCCTCATGAAGCCTCCTCGCCTGAAACCAGACGACGCGTGAGCCCATCTCTTGCCGATTTTCCGGCGTGTTTTGCTGCCCAATTCGGATCAGCGCGGCGGATCGCCGTGGCTGAGCGCGGATCAGGGTCAAAACGCAAAAACACCAGTGCCGGTGCGCTCCTGTTGCCCCCGTTTCGAAAAGTGCCCAGCGACATGCGATATCGCTTGAACCATGCCATGGCGGGGCTTGTCATAGCGAGGCTATCATAGCCAGGCCTTGCAATGACTGCAATCGGCATCATTCGTGCGATCTGTCGCCAGTGTTTCCACAGATGAAATTGCGCTAGATTGTCTGCGCCCATCAGCCATACGAAATTGCGCCTGGGGTATCGGCGTTTCAGCGCTGCGAGCGTATTGACGGTATACCGCGTTCCCATTTCCCGCTCGACGGCGGTCGGAACGATAGGCGCACGCCGCGCTTGAATTTGAGCGCTTTTCAGCCGCGCAGCAAGTGGTGCCATCCCTTTGTCAGGCTTCAGAGGATTACCGGGAGAGACCAACCACCAGGCATCTTCCAGCTGCAGTGCGTCAATCGCAAAACGCGTAACTCGCCGATGCCCGCCATGTGCAGGATTAAAGCTGCCGCCAAGAAGACCGGTCAAACGCGTCATGGTCCTGGTTTATGGGCGCGCTTGCCCATTGCCGCGCACTTGCCACTTATATGTGGTAAGGCCTTCCAGAGCGACTGGTCCACGCGCGTGCAGGCGGCCAGTAGCTATACCGATTTCCGCACCAAGACCAAATTCACCGCCGTCTGCAAATTGAGTGGACGCGTTGTACATCACAATCGCCGAATCGACTTCAGCCAAAAACCGCTCTGCCGCGATGTCATCCGCGGTAACGATCGCTTCTGTGTGATGGGAAGAATGGCGAGCGATATGCGCCATAGCCTCATCCAGGCCGTCAACCATGGCGACAGATGCAATAGCATCGAGATATTCAGTGTCCCAGTCATTATCGCTGGCTGGTATGACGCGGCTGTCGAGTGCTTGCGCGCGCGCGTCACCGCGCACTTCGCAGCCAGCATCTATCAAAGCCGCGACAAGGCCGGCGGCATCGTTGAACTGCACATCGATCAACAATGTTTCCAGCGCGCCGCAAATTCCGGTCCGGCGCAGTTTCGCATTCAATGCAATTTCCCTCGCCATTTCAGGCTCAGCGGAAGAGTGAATGTAAGTGTGGCAAATGCCATCCAAATGCGCGAGCACAGGGACGCGCGCATCGTTCTGGACACGCTCTACCAAGCTTTTGCCTTCGCGCGGAATGATCATATCTATATGGCCTGCGGCAGTTAGCATCGCGCCAACAGCGGCGCGATCCTGAGTGGGTACAAGCCTGTCTCTTATACACAT
>WTKI01000353.1 GCA_011524425.1 Altererythrobacter sp.
CGGTGAAAGGATGGGCTGGCTTGGCCCACCGCTAAAAAGTCCACTCAGCCCGACTCAAATAACGCTCGTTTCATCGCCGTTCAGCCACGCCCGTTCAATGCTGGCTTTGCAGCGATTCACCGCTGCGCTAGAGCGACCCTTGCATGAATATGCCAACTCCTCCCGGCGGACTACTCGATGGCGCGCGCCACCTCTATGCTGTGCGCGTCTATTACGAAGACACCGATCTTTCAGGGATCACCTACCACGCCAATTATCTGCGTTGGTTCGAGCGCGCGCGTTCCGATCTTCTGCGGGTTCTGGGGATAGACCAGCGCGCTGCTATTGAAGCGGGTGAGGGCGCCTATGCCGTATCAGAGATCAATCTCAAATATTTGCGACCTGCCAAGCTAGATGATGATGTGGTGATTGAGACTGTGTGCACCGAGCTGCGCGCAGCGAGTTGCCGGATGCACCAATGGGCAAGGCGCAATGGCGAGATGCTTTGCGAAGCGGAATTGCGGGTTGGTTTCGTGCATCCTTCAGGCAAGCCAGTGCGTCAGCCAGCCGAATGGCGTGCAGCCTTCAAGACATTTATGGAAAGATCAGAATAGATGACGAATTCGACAACCATTCTTGCTGCCAGCGTTGGCTCCGCTCGGCTCGACCCGCTTGAGCTGTTTTTGCAAGCCGACATCGTTGTGCAGGCTGTGATGCTGGGCTTGGTGCTCGCGAGCATATGGGTGTGGATGATCATTGTTTCCTTCACGCTTCGGATGAAACGTCTTGAAAGCGCTGCCGATACCTATGAGGAAGACTTTTGGCGTGCGAATGATCAGGAAGCAGTTCTGGGGGCTCGTTCGACCCGCGACTACCCTTCGGCACGTGTAGCAGCCGCCGGATTTGACGAGTGGAAGGAATCCGCGAAGACTGGTCAGATTGACAAGAACGGTGTTCGCCAGAGGGCTGCCAGCGCGATGGAAGGACAAGTCGCTGAGGAGGCAGACAAGCTTGCTGAAAGGCTGACTTTTCTGGCGACAACCGGCTCCGTAGCGCCCTTTGTGGGCCTGTTCGGTACCGTTTGGGGTATCATGAACAGCTTCTTCCAGATCGGCGCGCAAGAAAGTTCTTCGCTTGCTGTAGTCGCTCCGGGTATTTCTGAAGCGCTGTTTGCAACCGCTATCGGGCTGTTCGCAGCGATCCCTGCGGTAATTGCCTACAATCGCTTCAGCCACGATGTGAACCGGTTCGAAGCGCGGCTCCAGCGTTTTGCGGACAAGGTCCATGCAGGGCTCAGCCGCGAGCTGGACAAGAGCTGATGGCAATGGGTTTGGCCTCGAACGGACGGCGCGCAAGAGGCAGTAAACGCGCGCCTATGGCAGAGATTAACGTCACGCCCTTCGTAGACGTGATGCTTGTGCTCCTGATCATCTTTATGGTCACGGCGCCATTGCTTGCATCCGGCGTTCCGGTTGACCTTCCTGAAAGCCGCGCAAACCCGATTGATCAGATGCCTGAGCAAGTGACTGTCTCCATTGACAACACAGGCGTGATTTACGTGGAGGATGCCGCTGTCCCAGACGGCGAACTCGCTATCGTGCTTTCCCAGATTGAGCCGCGGGCCGATGGGCAACCGCCCATCGTCGTTCTCCGCGGGGATCAGGCGTTGCAATATGCACGCGTGATGGCGGTTATGGGCGAGCTGAACCGGGCTGGTTTCAACCAGATAACCTTGGTCACAGACGGTTCATCCGGATCGCCATAGCCTTCAGCGCGCAATTTGAGAGAGTGATGCAAGCAATCGCTGCAAACAGAGAGGAACGGATCGGACTTGGCGTTGCGCTGGGTCTGCACCTCTTGCTAGTGCTGGCCTTTCTGATCCAGCCATCTCGCGGCGAAATCATGCCCTTGCCAGAGCGCATGACTGTAAGCCTAGCCACAGATATCGGATTGGAAGCAACTGCGCCCACGATTGTCCCAGAAAGCCGCGCTGCTATGGCGCCAGAGCTGTCCGATGAAGTCACACCGCCGTCGCCCGAAGATGTGCCGGATGTATCGCGAGCAGTTGACGCAACACCAACAGCAACGACGAATTCAACCCGCCCACAGCCGCGAACAAGCGACGTTCCTCCACAGCGCAGCACAGGCAGCCGGATCGGTGAGAATTTCCTGACAGGTTCGGGCGACTCAACCGTCAGCGATGATGGCCGCGTACCTGGAAGCGAAATCGGTGCAAGCGCTAAAGCCTCTATCGTGCAAGCGATATCGCGCCAGATTAAGCCGCATTGGAATGCACCATCAGGCTTGGACGCAGAGCAGCTGATCACCATTTTGTCTTTTCGATTGAACGAGGACGGCTCGCTTGCCGGGCGACCGCGCGTTGTGCGCCAAGCCGGTATCAACAATTCGAACCGGCCGCAGGCGGATTTGCACGCTGAACGTGCTATCAGGGCGGTTCAGCGTGCGGCCCCCTTCGACTTGCCGCCGGAATATTATAATGCGTGGAAGTCGATAGGCGGCGCCCGCTTTGACAGGAACCTTTCTCAATGAAGAAGCTGATTTTTGCATTTGTAATGTTGGCGGCCTCGCCTTTGGCTGCGCAAAATCAGGACCTTGGGTTACCCGCGCCAGAAGGTGGAGAGGTCGTCACGACAGGGACAGAGGCTTCGGGTGAAGAGGCTGAAGGTGGTCTGACATTCACTGTAACGGACGAGAGTGACTGGCAGAATTTGACCGTTGCGATCCCGGGCTTTGCGACGGACCGCGATGTACCAACGCCTGCCAGCACTGACGGCACGGCTGCACTTGGCCGCGACATCGCACGCATTATCACTGCGAACCTGCGTAACAACGGCCTTTTCCAGCCGATTGGGCCAGACCAATTACCACAGCCCGGCTTTGCGCAAATCACTGAGCCTGCCTGGAGTACTTGGGTGAGCCGCAGCAATGAAATGCTCGTCCATGGCTATGTGCGCGGGCGCGAGGATGGCAGGCTAGTCGTAGGTTGTTATCTCTATGATGTCGCTTTGCAGGACGAGCTGGTTCGCGAAGGCTGGGTGATCCCGCCAGCAGACTGGCGACGCGCGGCGCATAAATGTTCTGACCTGATTTACTCACGGCTGACCGGTGAAAGCCCGTTCTTCGATAGCCGCATCGCCTATATCGCAGAGACCGGCCCCAAGAACGCCCGCGTAAAGCGGCTCGCGATTATGGATAGCGATGGGGCGAACCACCGCTTCTTGACGCTCGGCAGTGCGACTGCGCTTACTCCGCGTTACTCGCCCGATTACAAGAAGCTGCTTTACCTTTCCTATGTCGACGGGAACCCGCGCATCTATGTTTATGACATTGGTACGGGCCGTCAGCAGCTTGTGGCAGAAACCGGCAATCCTACGCTTGCCCCGCGCTGGTCCCCCGATGGTAGTTACATTCTCTATTCCATGGCCGTGGGTGGCAACACCGATATTTACCGTGTGCCCGCGACCGGCGGCCAAAGCGTTCGACTAACTGATACGCCTGGTATCGACATTGGCGGCTCCTACTCGCCTGATGGCAGCAGGATTGTGTTTGAAAGCGATCGTTCCGGCAGCCAGCAATGCTACGTCATGAATGCCGATGGTTCAGGCCAGCGCCGTATTTCCTTCCATGGAGGCCGTTGCGCCACCCCTGAATGGAGCCCCCGCGGTGACCAGATTGCATTCACCCGCATTGCCGGTGATTTCAATATTGCCGTCATGGAACCCAACGGGCGTAACCTTCGAGTGCTTACACGCGGATGGCAAGATGAGGCTCCAACCTGGGCGCCGAACGGACGGATTATCCAGTTCTTCCGGACGACGCGAAATTCAGGCCGGACTTCACTTTATCAAGTCGACCTGACGGGCCGCAATGAAAGGAAACTGCCGACGCCGGTGGATGCGTCAGATCCCGCATGGGGACCTATCCTCCCGTAACCCATCTATTTCACTGACAGGCCGAAGCCCCCCGATGAGGTCTGAATTCGAAAGGACGAGAAGATGAACAAGACCTTCGCAACCGCCATGCTCCTTGGTTCAACCGTCGCGCTCGCCGCGTGCGGCCAGAAAGCTCCTGAAGATATTCCGCCACCGCCTGCCTCGACTGTGCCGGAGGCGCCAGCTACCACACCGACTACGCCTGCTGGCCCAAGCGTCGGAAGCCAAGCGCATTTCGAGCAGAGCATCAATGGCCAAAACGTGATCTACTTCGACACAGACCGCTTTAACATTGACAGTGCCGACGCAGCGGCATTGCAAGCTCAGGCTCAGTATCTTGCGCAGTATTCGTCAGTGTCGATCACCCTCGAAGGGCACGCGGACGAACGCGGCACGCGTGAATACAACCTTGCCTTGGGTGAGCGTCGGGCGAATGCCGCCAAGAACTATCTTGTCAGCCTCGGCGTTGCTGCTGGCCGAATTCAGACTGTCAGCCATGGCAAGGAGCGGCCTGTCGCGCTCGGCTCTAACGAGCAGGCATGGGCACAAAACCGGCGCGCAGTGAGTGTCGTAATCAACTGATTGCGCTGTTTTGGAATAATAGGGGCGGGCGAACTGCCTGCCCCGCCTTGTGGGCGCTTAACCCAGCGCTTGACGCGCTTACTGACCTGAAAGGAATGGCAAGCTTGGCAGCTTGAATTCTGGCGCCTCAGCCATAGAACCTGCAAACATCTCACCAGACGCATGCGTGCGGTGATCAGCCGTCAGGCTAAGCGTCATCGCCGCCATGGCGAAGACAGCGAAAGCACTGGAGATGGCGAGTTGTTTGCTCATGATGGGTCTGTTGGCTCTAATTTATGAAGAATACGTTGCAATGCAACATTTCTTATCGAAACTGGTTCCCATACCTTTCAAAAAATCGCAACTCCGCCTAGACAGAATGCCATGAACGTCGGACCAACGACATTGTCTGTAATTTTTCGCATGAGCCCCGATGCCTAAAGCGCGCCGCTCTAACGATTGGGGCTTTCCCCGTTGGCGCGGCTATGGTTCAGCGCGCGAGGCCACCACTGTGCGGCTATGCGACCGCCATGGGTGTGAAGAGAAAGGCGACTGTCCTGCGCCTAAGGCTCCGAACAGCCCTGACCGGTGGTATTTCTGTCAGAAGCATGCAGCTGAGTACAATTCCAAGTGGGATTACTTCGAAGGGCTGGACAAAGCCGAAAAGGAAGCGCGCGCTAAGGCGGAGCGGCAGGAAAGCGCAGGTTATGCCGAAGCATCGCATTACGGTTGGAGCGGTTCTGGCGATGGTTCGCGCAGCGCGGATGAAATGCGCGCGCTGGATTTGCTGGAGCTGGAGGCTGACGCTGACTTTGCGGCCGTCAAGAAGGCTTACCGCGCTAAAGCGAAGCTGGTGCATCCCGATGTGAAACCCGGGGATGACGAAGCAGCCAAGCAGTTTCAGGCGCTGCAGCTAGCGTATGAAGTGCTCAAAGCTGGCGAAGAGCGCAGGCAATGGCGGGGGTGAGAGCGCTCATGCAGGGTTGCGATCAGGACCGAATTGTGGGCGTTTAAGAATGAGAATAATCAACTGCCAATGAACAAGCGACCATTTGATTACTCGGTGTCACTCAGATTGATTCATCCGACCATTGGCCCGTTGGAAATGGCCGAGGAATTGGATCGCCAACCAAAATACAGCTGGGCGTTAGGCGAGCCACGGAGAACTCCGAAAGGCACAGTTCTTCCAGGCGTGCGCAAGCAGAATTATTGCAGCTTCGATCTCGTAAGCGGAAGCGACGGAGAGCTTGCCAAGAGCCTTCTAAGCGAAATCGATCTCCTGAAAAAGCATCGAGAATTTCTGCAAAGGGTGCATGATTTGGGCGGGAGCGCAATGCTCTAGGTGTTTTGGTATCCCAATGGCGACACGGGAGAAGTATTCTCTGTGCCGTTGTTGCACGACTTGGCAGACCTGCGCATTGAGATTGGACTAAATGTTTATGATGACCGTGGAGCAGAGTGAATGTCCGCTTACCCCACCAAATCTGGAAACATAATCGAAGT
>WTKI01000428.1:0-2130 GCA_011524425.1 Altererythrobacter sp.
CTGAACTCGGTTCGCCGGTTTGAACGGTAACGCTCTGGGCCATTAGGCTCATAGATCAAGTCACCGCTCTCAAGCTTCTCTATGACCTCTTCTTGCCTGATTCCAAACGCAAAAATTGCGCCTTGCAGATGCGACGCATCCCGTTGTTTTACGAGAGATAGCTCGTCTTTGGTTTCCACGCCTTCCGCAACAGTTTCCATGCCAAGCGCGGCTGCCAAACTTACGATCGCACTGATAATTGCGGCATTGTTGTTGCCAGGTTCACATGATCCACGGACAAAGCTTTGATCAATCTTGATCTTGTCAAACGGTGCTTTGCGAAGGTAACTCAACGAGCTGTATCCGGTACCGAAGTCATCGAGTGCGAGACGAACTCCGAGCTTCTTCAAGTCCTTGAACATACGTTGTGTCCGCTCGTCGTCTCCCATGAAAACACTCTCTGTGATCTCAAGTTCGACGCGGTGCGGCGCGATACCGCTTTTCTTTAGGGCGAGCTTTACAGTTTCCGCAAAATCATCATTGGCGAACTGCACTGCTGAAACATTAATCGCAACGCGCAGATCGACTGGCCATTGCTTTGCCTCCATGCAGACTCTTTCAAGAGCCCAATTGCCGATTTTTTTGATCAAGCCGGAATCTTCCGCGATAGGAATAAATTCTGCTGGCGAGACTTGTCCTCGCTCAGGATGCTCCCAACGCATTAGAGCTTCAAAACATGCAACCTTGTGGGTCTTGGCATCCACAATCGGTTGGTATGCCATGTAGAGTTCGTTGCGATGGAGAGCATCGCGAAGATCCTCTTCCATATTTCTGCGATGCTTGGCCCCGTCTTTTAGGGCAGTGGAATAGAACCTGAATTGTCCGCGACCGCTGCCTTTGGCCGAGTAAAGCGCTAGGTCTGCGGCTTTGACCAGTTCTTCTGCATCGACCCCATCATACGGCGCCACGGCTATACCGACAGAGGTACCAATAATGGCCCGAGCGCCATTGATAGAATAGGGCTGCGAAATCATTTGAATGACGCGGTTCGCAAGCTCGCCCAGATTGCCCCGGTCATCTATGTCCGGCAGCATGATTTGAAACTCGTCTCCGCCCAAACGACCGATTTCGCCGCGTTTTCCGATAATCTGTCCGAGCCTGGCAGCTACTTGCTTGAGCAGCTCATCACCAGCGGGGTGCCCAAGCGTATCGTTCACTTGCTTAAAACGGTCTAGATCGAGCATCATCAACGCGCAGGAACGCTTTGCGCTGCGATAGGCATTTAGTGTTGCACCTAGACGCTTAGCCATGCGGTGGCGGTTAGCTAGTCCTGTCAACGAGTCATATTGCGACAACCGTTCTGCATTACGCTGGTTTTCACGGGTCGCAGTAATATCTTTCGCGCTCCCGCGGTAGCCGTTGAACTCACCCTTTTTGTCAAACTGTGGTTTGCCAGCGATTTCCCACCAAATTTCAGTTCTTTCAACAGCGACACGGACATCTAGCTGAGAGATAGAATTTCGAGCGCTGAGGAGGAATTTCAGAGGACGTTCGGATGTCGTCTCATCATCTTCCTCAGCCGGCATCAGCAATTCCGTAAGAGGTCGACCGATCACATCATCTTTGGACCAACCAAGTTTGATGATCGCATTTTCCGAAAGGTAAATTACGCGGCCTAAAGCATCCGTAGCCCAGAACCATCCAAGACCAGCCTGCTCAAAACTGTCGAGCAATTCGACCCGGCGAGCAAGATCGTTCGCTTTGATAGGACAAAGCGGTGCTTCACTTTTTTCGCCACGCCTTCCAGCGCTGGTTAATTTCCCAATTAGACCCGCCATCAGTGCTGAATGGCCCTTTTGATTATTCTTCCCGCTAAAGTGGTTAACCGCAATTCCTTGCCAATTGGATAATTTCGACAGAGCTTGATCTAGGTCACTAAATTCGCGCAAGAAATTGCACTTCTTTTATCTGGCAATTTGAGCTCTGGCCAAGACTTGCAAAGAGATGTGAACATGGCCAATCATGTTGTAATAGAAAATCGACAATTCGCTGTCTGGGGGAATGCATGTCTGAGAAGGTTACGCTGGAGAATGAAGCTGCACAATCAACCAGCGCTTTGGGTCCGTTAATCGGGATTGCACGTGAAGACTT
>WTKI01000428.1:2230-5966 GCA_011524425.1 Altererythrobacter sp.
GCGCAAAAGCAGCTGATCAATTCCGGCGGGCTCTCGCTTATTTCTGGCCTGAAGAATGCCTATAACGACTTAGTCAATAACAAGGGTATGGTCAGCCAGGTTGACAAACGGCCTTTCAAGCTGGGCGAGAATATAGCGACGTCTGAAGGTTCAGTGGTCTTCCGCACGGAGATGTTCGAACTTGTTCACTATGCACCGACCACGGAAGAAGTATTCGAGATCCCGCAACTGACGATCCCGCCGCAAATCAATAAAATGTATATCAATGACTTATCGCCCGATAAGTCTGTCGTGAAATATCAGCTGGATAATGGAATCCAGACCTTTGTGATCTCGTGGCGCAATCCCGACAAGGGCCAAGGCATTTGGGGCATGTCTGACTATATCAAAGCTTGCGAAGAAGCGATGGAAGCTGTCGCGCACATAACAGGCTCTGACAAAGTCAACGTATCGGCCGGATGCTCAGGCGGTCAAACCGCATCAGTGCTTGCATCCAAACTGGCGGCAGAAAAGAGCAAACTGCTTGGCACATTGACGCTGATGGTGTGCGTGCTGCACCCCAAGCCAACCGATGTGGAAGCAGGCTCGTTGGTTTCAGAAAATGGAATGGCGCTTGCACGTCAGCGGGCAGAGAAAGCCGGTATAATTAAAGCCGATGATCTGGCGCGCGGCTTCGCCTGGCTCCGGCCCAATGATCTTATCTGGAACTATGTGATCAACAATTACCTGCTTGGCATGGACCCGCCAGCTTTCGACGTGCTGTTCTGGAATGCCGATGCCACCAACCTCTCGGCAAGTCTGATGGGCGATTTTCTCACTCTGTTCGAAACGCTTGCATTCACGAAACAGGGCGAGGTCGAGATGGCCGATCACATGATCGACCTTTCCAAAGTGAAGTCCGACATGTTTATTCTTGGAGGCGTCACTGATCACATCACCCCTTGGAAGGCGACATACCGATCTACCCAATTGTTTGGCGGCAAAGATATTACATATGTTTTGAGCCAGTCCGGCCACATGCAAGCAATCTTGAACCCTCCCGGAAATCCGAAAGCCAAATACTACGTTCAGAAGAAGAAGGGTAAATTGCCAGAAACCGCCGATGAATGGCTTCAGGGCACAGAAGAGGTGGCAGGCAGTTGGTGGCCCTATTGGATGGAATGGATGCAAAAACGATCAGGGAACAAAAAAACTGCCCCAGAATCAGTCGGGGATGACGTTTACCCACCGCTAGACCCTGCCCCCGGTCTATACGTAGTGGAAGAAAGATAAACAGAGCTTCGGCTCAACAATAAGCATAAAGGCCAGGTTTGGTCGCAAGACAGGACGGAATACTTGAAAGAAGCACTTCACGATGCGGATGATGCAGCAATGCGCGATGCTGACATCACCATGCAAAAAGTGGGTGGCCGCGACTTGCGTGTTGCAACGTGGCGGCTGGGAATGGCGAGTGAACACCCGCCAATTCTCTTCTTCAACGGAATTGGCGCGAATATCGAAGCGGTTGCGCCATTGGCAGCAGCGCTGGATGATCGCACTTTCGTGATGTTCGACATGCCAGGTGTTGGCGGGTCACCTGAACCTGTGGTGCCTTACACCCCGTGGACAATGGCTTGGACCAGCACTCAGCTGCTTGATCAACTGGGTATCGACAAAGTTGATGTGATGGGAATTAGCTGGGGCGGAGGCATGGCCCAGCATTTTGCCATCCAGCATCCCGGACGCACCCGCAAACTGGTGCTGATCGCAACAAGTGCCGGCATGCTCATGATGCCTGGAAACCCCAAAGCGCTCACGAAAATGGCTAATCCGCGTCGCTATATTGATCCAGACTTCATGCTGAAAAATTTCGAAACTTTGTATGGCGAAGGCTTAGGCAAAGGGCCGGGAAAAAAGGGCCATATGTCGCGGTTAAAGCCGCCCTCCCCGCGCGGCTATTTTTACCAGCTGCTCGCCATGATGGGATGGACAAGCGCGCCGGCTCTGCCGTTTTTGCGCAAACCTACCCTCATATTGATGGGCGATGATGATCAGATCGTCCCTCCAATCAACGGTCGGTTTTTGAATTCGCTCATTCCCGATAGCAAGCTGGTTGAACTTGAAGGTGGCGGTCATTTGTTTTTGCTCAGTCACAAAGAGCAATGCTTAGAAGAAATTCGCGCATTCCTTGTTGAAGAAGGCGCTAAAGAGGATCCAAAAGCGGCCTAAGCCATAGCCGCATGCAAAGGGAGAGAACATGCGGCATATTGCAATAGTTGGCTCTGGTCCGGCCGGATATTACACCGCAGAAGCAGCGCAAAAACATTGGGGCGATGATGTCAGCATCGATGTGTTCGATATGCTGCCAGTGCCCTATGGGCTGATCCGATTTGGCGTCGCGCCAGACCACCAATCGATCAAAGGCGTCTCGCGCCGGTATGAAAAGACAGCTCTGAACGAAAACGTCCACTTTATTGGCAATGTGGCCATCGGAAGAGACATTTCTGTCGCTGAATTGCAGGAATTCTACGACGCGGTAATCTTTGCAACAGGCGCCCCTAATGACCGCAGCCTAGGTCTTGAAGGCGAGGACTTAGCGAACGTCTTCGGAAGCGCCGCATTTGTCGGATGGTATAACGGGCACCCGCAATTCGCAGATCTGGACCCAGACCTTTCCACCAAGCATGTCGTCGTCATTGGTATGGGCAATGTTGCGCTGGATGTTGCGCGTATTCTCGCAAAGACAGAAGCCGAGTTTGAAGGCGCTGATATTGTGGCTCATGCGCTGGAAACCTTACGCGGATCGCAGATTGAGAAGATTACGATCCTGGGTAGAAGAGGCCCGCATCAGATCATGATGACGCCGAAAGAGCTAGGCGAGCTAGGCGCGCTGGAGCGAGCTTCACCACGCGTAGACAAGGCAGACCTTCCGGACGAAGCAGAAGACGCATTGCTTGAACCCGGATTGCGCAAATCGGTTACACATCTGAGGAGCTTTGCAGCCATTCCCGAGGATATGCATGCCGAAAAGGCAATCGAGATTGAATTCGACATGTTTGCAAGCCCGGTCCGTTTCACTGGCGCAGACCGTGTTGAATCGATCCTTGTCGAGCGCACAAAGGTTGAAGCGGGTAGAGCAATTGCGACTGGTGAAACCTACGAAATTCCGGCGGGCATGGTCGTCAGCTGCATCGGCTATCGCACGTCCCCTATCCCCGATGTGCCGTTTGACGAGCGCGCAGGTCGCTTTGCTAATGACGAAGGAAGAATTCTCCCTGGGATCTATTGCGTGGGATGGGCGCGGCGCGGCCCGTCAGGAACCATCGGCACAAACAGACCAGATGGCTACGACGTGATTGAAAAGGTCGCTGAGGACCTTGATAGCGGTATTCTGGGCCGCAAAGGCAAAACAGGACGCGAAGGCTTTGACGCTCTGGCCTCTGAACGCAATCTGGATGTCGTGCGTTTCCGCGACTGGAAGAAAATAGAAGAAGCCGAAGAACAGGCCGCACGCGAGGGCGCTCCGCGAGAAAAGTTTGTCGATATAGAGGCTATGATCCGCGCAAGCCGCTAAGGCTCGATCACTATACCTTTGGCAGGATCGACTGAGCCGCTAACCATTTCGAGATAAGTCTGCCTTGCAGCTTCAAGGCCAGACTGTTTGTCTATTATTACGGAGCCCGCGACGGTAGTTAAGAATCCGTGCCACGCCTTGGCAATCATTGTACCGGCTTCTTGCGGCCCGTGCGTCTTGAAA
>WTKI01000363.1:0-1583 GCA_011524425.1 Altererythrobacter sp.
CATACAAGCACTCCCATTTTGAATAGAAACTGAAATCTTGTGCGAGTGGTGCAGGGGCCTTACGAACCCGTCAACCGCATTTTCGATAAGCGAGAGGATTTCGCCATGTCTGAGGCATATATTATTGACGCAGCACGCACCCCGCGCGGGATTGGCAAAGTGGGCAAAGGCGCGCTTGCGCATATGCATCCGCAGCATTTGGCAGCCGCGGTTCTCAAAGCGATTGCTGAGCGCAATGCGCTCGACACATCAACGGTGGATGACATCATCTGGTCGACTTCGAACCAGCGCGGAACGCAAGGCGGCGACTTAGGGCGCATGGCAGCGCTTGATGCAGGGTATGACATTTCCGCCAGCGGTGTGACGATAGATCGTTTTTGCGGTGGAGGCATTTCCACCGTCTCTCTGGCAGCAGCGCAGATCATGTCCGGTATGGAAGATTGCGTAATCGCAGGCGGCACAGAGATGATGAGTCTGCGCCCCGGCCAGATCCAAAAAGAGATCGCAGGTGGCGGCAAACCGCCTAAGATGGGCAGTTATAATGAGCGCTTGGAAAAAGTGCATCCGCAGTCACAACAGGGCGTGTGCGGCGATGCGATTGCAACTATTGAAGGGTTCACCCGCGAAGAGCTGGATATGGTCGCGTACCGCAGCCAGACCAATGCCGCCAAGGCCATCGAAGAAGGACGGTTCGACAAATCTGTGATCCCCGTTCTCGACGATGCAGGGAACGTGGTGCTCGACAAAGAAGAATTTCCAAGGCCGGGCACAACAATGGAAGTTCTGGGAAGCTTACCGGCCTCGTTTGAGAAGCTGGCGGATATGCCGTCCGATGAAGGCGCGCCGACATTCAAGGAATTGGTCAATCAGCGCTATCCCGATGTGGACATCCAGCACTTCCATGGCCCCGGCAATTCCAGCGGCGTGGTGGATGGTGCAGCCGCATTGCTGCTCACCAGCAAGGCCTATGCGCAAAAGCATGGGCTCAAACCGCGCGCGCGGATTGTTGCAACCGCCAATATGGGCGATTGCCCCACGCTCATGCTTAACGCGCCTGTACCAGCTGCCAGGAAGGTTTTGGAAAAAGCGGGCATGACGAAGGACGACATTGATCTGTATGAGATCAATGAAGCTTTCGCGGTTGTCGCGGCCAAGTTTGTGCGCGATCTTGAGCTCGATTGGAGCAAGGTGAATGTCAATGGCGGCTCTATCGCTTTGGGCCACCCGATTGGTGCAACCGGCTCGATCCTGATCGGCACGATCGTCGACGAGCTGGAGCGGCAGAACAAGCGCTATGGCCTTGTCACCATGTGTGCGGCGGGCGGAATGGCGCCTGCAATCATCGTTGAACGGGTCGATGATTTTGTCGACTGAGGCGCCGCCGCTTTTTAGCTCTTTAATGAGGTGACGATAGAGCCTGCCAGTTGCACCCATGCCGGGCGCAGCAATGGAAGGTATCTATGATCGCAGACAACACTCCGGTGATTATCGGCGTCGGTCAGTATTCTGAGCGCGTTGGAGAGCCCGGCTATGAAGCGCTCTCCTATATGGATCTGGCAGGGCGCGCATTAGGCGCAGCGATT
>WTKI01000363.1:1683-3005 GCA_011524425.1 Altererythrobacter sp.
ATTGACGGTGAGTTTGAAGATCAAGGTTTTGGCATTGAAGAGATGATGGAGCCGCAATTGTTCGCGCATGGCGCAACAGGTGCGATTCCGCTGTATGCTCTGGCTGAGAATGCGCGCCGAGCAAAACTGGGTTTGTCGCTGGAGGAATACCGGCTGGAAATCGGCCGGCTGTTTGCGCCTTTTTCTGCTGTAGCGGCGGCGAACCCCCATGCAGCAGCGCCGACCGAGCGTAGTGCTGAGGAGCTCGCCACTGTTACAGAGCGCAACCGAATTGTGGCAGAACCCTATACTCGCATGACCGTGGCGCGCGACCAGGTAAACCAGGCTGCGGCGATTGTTCTTTGTTCTGCGGAATTGGCCCGCTCTTTAGGCGTACCGGAAGAGCGTTGGGTGCATATCCACGGCGTGACCGCCGCAACTGAACGCAAGCTGTCCAACCGTCCTGATATTTCTGCAAATCCGGCCTCGATTGCGTCGGTTGAGGCTGCGCTGGCGATGGCCGGCAAGCAGATGGATGACATGGCCTATCTCGATTTCTATTCCTGCTTTGCGATCCCCGTGTTCAATCAGATGGACCATTTCGGTTTGGCGGCTGACGATCCGCGCGGGCTGACCTTAACCGGCGGACTGCCCTTCTTTGGCGGGGCGGGTAACAACTATTCCGCGCATGCCATTTGCGAAGCGGTTGACCGGGTCCGCAAGGATGCTGGCAGTTACGCACTGGTCGGCGCCAATGGCGGTTGGATGAGCAAATATGCGACCGGCATTTACTCAACTGAGCCCGCAGATTGGAGCGGGGCTGGCCGTTTTGAAGCTCTTCCATTGGCCGATGAAGGTGTCCCGGCAGCAAGCGAAATTCCCGCAATGGCGACAGTTGAAACCTATACTATCAATCGCAGCAAACATGGTGCGGTCGCAGTGTTTGTGGCGCGTGATGCGCAAGGTCACAGGGTCATTGGCAATGCTGATTTGGCCGACGCAGCGACGGCAAAGGCGTTTGAGGAGGGCCAACCATTCGGCTTGGAATTGCAGCTTCAAGCTGACGACAATGGGCGAGTGCTCGGGCGCTTAACCTAAGCCTGCAAACAGTTTGAATTGGCAACACCACTTTAATGGCCAGTTTCCTTTGACAAATCCACGCGCACAGCGTATTTAGTTACAAAAGAAACTAAATTGATCTGAGTCGGTTTGTGTTCTGGTCGCCTGACTAGTGGCGTCCAGCTAGAGAGAGTCTTTGTCATGCCTGATCTGTTTGAAAATCCTGCGGGCCTTGATGGCTTTGAGTTTGTCGAGTTCTGTGCGCCGGAAAAAGGCGCGCTTGA
>WTKI01000363.1:3105-5881 GCA_011524425.1 Altererythrobacter sp.
TTCTTCGAGTTCATTCAGCGCAAAGGCGATGACGGATTTGGTGAAGGCAACTTCAAGGCACTGTTTGAAAGCATAGAGCGCGACCAGATCGCGCGCGGCGTTCTCGATGTTGAAAAGGAGCCTGCATAATGGGCGCTATCAAGCCTTCAGGCATCCATCACGCTGCTTACCGTTGCAAGGACGCCAAGGAGACCGTCGAGTGGTATGGCCGGGTCCTTGGCATGGAATACACCACCGCCTTTGCCGAGGATCATGTGCCGTCAACAGGCGAATATGATCCATACATGCATGTCTTTCTCGATGCGGGAAACGGCAACGTTCTGGCTTTCTTTGAGCTTCCAAATCAACCGGTTATGGGGCGCGATCAAAACACCCCAGAATGGGTTCAGCACCTTGCCTTTCGGGTCGCATCGGAAGACGAATTGCTGACAGCCAAAGCCCATATCGAAGGGCTGGGCATTGATGTTCTGGGCCCCACGCACCACGGAATTTTCAAGTCAATCTACTTCTTTGACCCCAATGGACACCGGGTAGAACTTGCAGCGGACATCGGCACACAAGACCAATATGCCGAGCTCAAGCGGGTCGCGCCAATGATGCTTGATGAATGGAGCGAGACCAAGAAGGCACCGCGCCATGCAGATTGGCTGCATGAAATCGCTCGCCAAGAGCACTCAGCTGACTAGATTGCTCGACAACAATTTTGCACGAACCTAACGGCACCTAAAGCGCCCCAAAGGGCACCTAAGTGCGCAATTGCAGGACAGAGAATGAAACTGGCAACGCTTAAAGATGGCACGCGCGACGGCAAACTGGTTGTCGTTTCCAAAGATCTCACTCGCTATTGCGCGGCAGATAATATTGCGCCCACTTTACAAGCTGCGTTGGATGATTGGGACGCGATCGCGCCAAAGCTTGAAGTTCTCGCTCAAGATGTCGAGCATGAAGCGGTTCCTTGCGAACGCTTCCATGAACGCGAAGCGCATTCGCCTTTGCCGCGCGCCTATCAATGGGCTGATGGCAGCGCCTATATCAATCATGTCGAGCTAGTGCGCAAAGCGCGCAACGCCGAAGTGCCTGATAGCTTCTATCACGATCCGCTGATGTATCAGGGCGGCAGTGATACATTCCTTGGCCCCCGCGACGATATACCCTTGGGCGATGTTGCTTGGGGTTGCGACATGGAAGGCGAAGTCGCTGTCATTACCGATGATGTGCCTATGGGGATTTCTGCTGAAGATGCGGCGGGTCACATCAAGCTGGTGATGCTCGTCAATGATGTGAGCCTTCGCGGGCTGATCCCGGGTGAGCTGGCGAAAGGTTTCGGCTTCTTCCAGTCCAAACCTTCCAGTGCATTCTCGCCAGTGTGCGTAACTCCAGACGAGCTGGGCGAGGCATGGCGCGACAGCCTCGTGCATCTGCCCTTGATGGTCGATTATAATGGCGATGCCTTTGGCCGTGCCGAAGCCGGAGTTGATGCAACTTTCAATATGGCGCAGCTTGTTGCGCATGCCGCAAAGACCCGTGCCCTTGGCGCAGGTGCGATTATCGGTTCAGGCACCATCAGCAATAAAGGCGAAGATGGCGGCCCTGGTAAACCGGTCTCGCAAGGCGGGCTTGGCTATTCCTGCATTGCGGAAATCCGCATGATCGAAACGATCTATGACGGCGCGCCAAAAACGGCCTTCATGAAGCCGGGTGACACTGTTCGCATCGAAATGCGCGATGCAGAAAATCACTCCATATTTGGAGCGATCGAACAACAGGTCACAGCTGTCTGAGAAGTGATCAGCAATGCCGCTCAAGCAAAGGGGCGAGTGGCGTTTTATCAACCTCAACTTTGCGATTGCGGGCTTGCCTGCGGGCTGCATCACGCAAAGGACCGCAGGTGAAGTCAGCGCCTTTGGCATCGGCGTTAAGCAGAATGGCGTTAAAAGTCTCAGCGCTCATGTGGTGACGGGCTTGGCGGATAAACCGCGCTTCCCAGCGCGCAGGCCCTGCCAGCAATACCGCCATCTGCTCGCGCCCTGCCGGATCGCTTAAGACTTGCTGCGCTAGCGTTTGAAGCACTTCTGTATCGGATTCGCGGGCATAGAGCGCTGCAAGCCTGTTCGCGCTTGCCGCTGCATCGCCCGCAGACCATGCAATCTGTGCCATCGCCTCTTGAGTGACAGGATCGCGCCAGCCGCGCTGCGCTGCGATCTGCAACGCTACCAGTCCGGTTTCAGTCTCTTCAGCTTGAAGCTGGGTTTGCGCATAAAGCCGCATCGTCTCGGCTGGGACAGGCCGCCGTTCAAGCAATGTTTCTGCCGCCTCAAGCGCCGCCCTTGTATCGCCTTCTTCCAAAGCTTCGACTGTCACATGGGCCTGCGCAAAATAGCGCGCAGGTTCCGGCACGATATTAGCCCAGTCGGGATCATAGCGGCTTTGCCGGTCCAATTGCATCGCTGCGGTTACTATCGCAACCAGCAGCAGGGCGGTGAGCCAAAGTGCCTGTTTCATGCGCTGCGCTCCTCTTGCGGGCGCATCAAAGCGACTAGCGCAAGCGCTGCAATCGCGAGCATTGCCAGATTGCGCAAGGGATAGTCCGTCACGCTTTGCGCATATCCGAGATTTTGCCCGATCAGTGCTTCTGGTTCTACATGGGGATCGTAGATGTCGAGCGCAAAGCCGGCCTCCAGCAATTTGCGCGCCAGATCAACTGCCGGGCTTTCGCGCATATCATCAGTCCCTTGCTTGAAGGCAAGGCCCACTAGCAAGACTTTTGCGCCCGGCT
>WTKI01000314.1:0-1987 GCA_011524425.1 Altererythrobacter sp.
CCGCCGCTAAATTCTCGCCTGCATACTGTGGGTCAGTTGCGACAAGCGCAGCCAGGTGCGCGCCAGCGCTATGGCCCATCAGGATAATACGATTGGGGTCAATGCCCAGTGTTTCAGCCTGTCCCCGCAAAGCGGCAATAGCAGCCGCGATATCTTTGGCTTGATCCTCCACGCTCACTTCAGGCACCAACCTGTATCCGGTGGATGCAAAGGCATAGCCATTGGTTGTAAAGTGCGCAGGCTTTGCGTGGACAGCTTGCGCCTTGTCACCCATTGCCCAGCCGCCGCCATGGACGAACAGGATCACGGGGGAGCGCGTATCGTCATTGGCATTTTTGGCGGCATAAAAGTCGATCTGCTGGCGACTATGCGCGCCAAACGTGATCGCAGTGTCAGGCGCTATCGCCGAAGACTGAGCGCGTGCGCTTCCACGCCGTGCTTGTGTCCTCTCGCGCAGCTCGCTGCGGCAATTTTCACTCAGTTCGCTCGCCTGTTCGCGAAGGCATTCACGGATTTGCGAGCGATCATTGCCGCAAAGCTGGCGGATTTCCTGGCGGCATTCGCGCGGCAATCTTTGCTGTGCACTGGTCATCGTGGCTAGGCCGAGTGCTGCGGTTGCAGCAAGGATCAGGGTGGCATTGAGACGCATCAGAACTCTCTCCAAAGTGAAGCGCTGAGACTAGGTGTCAAATTATGAGCAGCGCCAGTCTCATTATGTCGCGAATTGTCGCGCTTTCTGCCTTGCACCGCTCTTTGGGAACGCCTAATCCGGCGCCGTTTGTGCGCACTTTCCTCGCACGGAGTCTCAAGAAAGACATTCCATGGCCAATGTGACTGTAATCGGCGCTCAATGGGGCGATGAAGGCAAAGGCAAAATCGTTGACTGGCTCGCCAGCCGTGCTGATGCTGTGGTGCGCTTTCAAGG
Organism: Altererythrobacter sp.; assembly: GCA_011524425.1. Lineage (GTDB taxonomy): Bacteria > Pseudomonadota > Alphaproteobacteria > Sphingomonadales > Sphingomonadaceae > Erythrobacter. Next base: position 926 of record WTKI01000314.1, read on the forward strand.
CGGGCATAATGCTGGCCACACGCTGGTGGTTGATGGCACGACCTACAAGCTCTCGCTGCTGCCATCGGGCATTGTCTCTGGCACGCTCTCGATGATCGGCAATGGCGTTGTGCTCGACCCGTGGGCTTTGAAGTCCGAGGTCGAGAAGCTGGAAGGCCAAGGCGTCACCATTAATGATGACAATTTTGCGATTGCGGACAATTGCCCGCTGATCCTGCCGATCCACCGCGACCTTGATGGCTTGCGCGAAGTCGCGGCGGGCAAGGGCAAGATCGGCACGACCGGGCGCGGTATTGGCCCAGCCTATGAAGACAAGGTCGGGCGCCGTGCAATCCGCGTGTGCGATCTGGCGCATCTCGATGATCTGGAGCCGCAGCTGGACAGGCTTTGCGCGCACCATGACGCCTTGCGTGCAGGCTTTGATCAGGCCCCGGTGGATCGGGCGGCTTTGCTGGCAGAGCTCAAAGAGATTGCGCCATTCGTGATGCGGTTTGCGCAGCCGGTTTGGAAGCGGTTGAAGAAAGTGCGCAGGGCTGGCGCAAAGATTCTGTTTGAAGGCGCGCAAGGCGTGCTGCTGGATGTCGATCACGGCACTTATCCGTTTGTGACCAGCTCCAACACGGTGAGCGGCACGGCGGCCTCTGGTTCAGGGCTTGGGCCGGGCAGTGCCGGCTTCGTGCTGGGTATCGTGAAAGCCTATACGACGCGGGTCGGCTCTGGACCGTTCCCGACTGAGCTCGATGATGAAGTCGGGCAGTTGCTGGGCGAGCGCGGGCACGAGTTCGGCACAGTCACAGGACGCCAGCGGCGCGTGGGCTGGTTTGATGCTGTGATTGTGCGGCAAAGCTGCGCGATCAGCGGTGTGACTGGCATTGCGCTTACTAAGATTGATGTGCTCGACGGGCTGGAAACAGTGAAGATCTGCACGGGATACCGGCTTAAGAACAATGTGATGGATTACTTGCCCAGCCATGCAGGCGAGCAGGCTGCGGTCGAACCGATCTATGAAGAGCTGGAAGGCTGGAGCGAATCGACCGCTGGCGCGCGCAGCTGGGCGGACCT